>CAYURW010000047.1:3586-19657 GCA_964447145.1 uncultured Clostridiaceae bacterium | reverse complement strand
GAAAAAATACAGGGGACAACACCCCTGCAATTATACACACCGAAATTGTCAAGGGAGATAAAATAAAGATTATTGCAGCTCCCAAGGGCGGCGGAAGTGAAAATATGAGCGCACTGTCAATGTTGAAACCGTCTGATGGAGTTGAGGGGATCAAAAAGTTTGTGATTGATACGGTGGAAAAAGCAGGCTCCAATCCATGCCCTCCCATAATATTGGGGATAGGTATCGGGGGAACGTTTGAAATGACAGCGCTTAAAGCAAAAAAAGCCCTCTTGCGTACCTTGGGAGAGCATAACAACAACCCCAAGGTGGCCAAATTGGAAGAAGAGTTATTAGAGGAAATAAACAATTTAGGTATTGGCCCCCAGGGTTTTGGCGGCAGGATGACCGCCCTTGCAGTAAACATAGAAACATTTCCGGCTCATATAGCCAGTATGCCGGTTGCTGTCAATATTCAGTGCCATGCTGCAAGACATAAAGAAATGATAATTTGATAAACATTGGGGGTGTTATTAAATGGCAAAACATGTCAGTACTCCCTTAACAGATGAAATTGTAGCCGGGCTTCATTCCGGCGACAGGGTCCTGTTAAATGGGGTAATATATACCGGAAGGGATGCCGCTCACAAAAGGCTGATAGAAATGATGAAGCGAGGCGAAGAACTGCCTTTGGAATTAAAAGGTCAAGTCATGTACTATGTTGGTCCCTGTCCCGCAAAACCGGGGAAGGTAATAGGGTCAGCCGGCCCGACCACAAGCGGGAGAATGGATGCCTACACCCCGACATTGCTGGGAAAAGGGCTTAAAGGGATGATAGGAAAAGGGCTTAGAAACAAAGATACAATTGAATCCATCGTAGAAAATAAGGCAGTTTATTTTGCAGCTATAGGAGGCGCAGGGGCGCTATTGGCGGAGGCTATTAAAGAAGCGGAGGTTCTTGCTTTCCCGGAATTAGGCCCTGAAGCAATATACAAACTTCGGATTGAGGACTTCCCCGTTACCGTGATAATTGATTCAGAAGGCAATGACCTGTACAAAACAGGGAAAGAACAGTATAAAATATAGAAGAGCAGGTAAATAGGCATAGGAAACCATGCAAGGATACAGGAACTGTATAAGCATTAAAGAATATATAGAAATAAAGGAGGTGCAATAAGACATGTCATTAAGAGAAGATGCATTGAAATTGCATAGGGACAATAAAGGCAAGATTGAAGTAACAAGTAAAGTGCCCGTAAAGGATAAGGAGAGTTTGAGCCTGGCTTATACCCCGGGGGTTGCTGAACCTTGCAAAGAAATTCATAAAAATGTGGATACCGTCTATGAATACACCGCCAAAGGAAATTTGGTGGCCGTTGTTTCTGACGGCACTGCCGTTTTGGGATTAGGAAACATAGGAGCATATGCAGCACTTCCCGTAATGGAAGGAAAGGCAGTGCTTTTTAAGGAATTTGGAAATGTTGATGCTTTTCCTATTTGTTTGAACACTACGGATCCTGACAAAATTATCGATATAGTTACGCAAATTGAACCTGCGTTCGGAGGTATAAACCTTGAGGATATTGCTGCCCCCTCATGCTTTGAAGTGGAAAGGAAACTGAAGGAAAGGCTGTCTATCCCCGTATTTCATGATGACCAGCACGGTACTGCGATTATTGTCCTTGCGGCCTTATTCAATGCATTAAGGTTAACAAAAAAGAAAATAGAAGACACAGTGGTAGTGATTAACGGTTCAGGCGCTGCAGGGATTGCCATTGGGAAAATTATGCTTAATGCGGGAGTTAAAGATTTGTTGCTCTGTGACAGAAGCGGAATAATTTTTGAAGGAAGAAGCACCGGGATGAACTGGGCCAAGGAGGAAATGGCCGGAATTTCAAATATGGGCAAAAAAGCCGGAAGTCTTAAGGATGCGCTAAAAGGAGCAGATGTGTTCATTGGTGTTTCCTCCGCAAATATCGTAGATGAAGAAATGGTAAAAGGCATGAATAAAGATGCCATTATATTTGCCATGGCAAATCCTGTGCCTGAAATAGATCCCGAGCTGGCCAAGAAGGCCGGAGCCCGTGTGGTTGGAACAGGAAGATCCGATTATCCGAACCAGATCAATAATGTGCTTGCTTTCCCCGGAGTGTTCAGAGGGGCCCTGGATGTAAAGGCAAGCTGTATCAATGAGGAAATGAAATTGGCCGCTGCTTATGCATTGTCAGGGCTTATAACAGATGAAGAGCTTAAAGAGGATTATATAATTCCAAAGCCTTTTGATAAAAGGGTAGTTCCGGCGGTAGCTGAAGCAGTTGCAAAAGCCGCAGTAAAGAGCGGGGTCGTCAAAACTGTTTAAGAGAAAGTTCATTTCTACCGTGGAAGATATTACACTGGAACACATTGGTAGGATTCCTTGTTGTTTGGGCAGTCAATGTTATAATCATATCAAGACCTGCGGCAACATTATGTAAACTACACAGCTTATTCGAAACGAAATTTGAAAATGACTGCCCAAACTTAATAATAGTAAATTTTAATATCGGGAGGTGTTGTCCGTGACGACAAAAGTAGCATCCATTCAGTATTGCCATAACGATAATTATTCAAAGGAGGAAAGGTTAGATCAGGTTTCAAAGCTAATCGACAAAGCCTCAGATGCAGATTTGATATTGCTGCCGGAAATGTGGAACGTCGGTTTTTTGTCTTTCAGTAAATATGATTCTCATGCAGAGACATTGGAAGGTCCAACCGTATCAATGGTTTCGGAAAAAGCAAAACGATACAGCTCTTATATATTGGCCGGCACCATTATAGAAAAAGACGGTGATAAGAAGTATAACACTGCTGTGCTTATAGGGCCCGACGGCAAAATAGTGTCTACTTACCGCAAGATACACCTGGTAACAAGAAAAGGCGCCGCAGAAGCAAATCTCCTTGAACCCGGCAAAGCTCCGGTCACGGTCAAAACGGAACTGGGCATTATGGGATTTGGAATCTGTTATGACTTGAGATTCCCTGAGCTATACAGAAAAATGGCAATTTATGATGGTGCAGAAATATTCCTGCAGCCGGCAGCATGGCCTCTGCAAAGGGTGGAAAACTGGGTAGACCTTATGCATGCCAGAGCTAATGAGAATCAGGCCTATCTGATATCCTGCAATGCCTGCGGGGTAAACGAAGGGGTACAAAACTTCGGCCACAGTGCAATAGTGGATCCTCAGGGCATATCTGTCGCCAGCGGCGGATTGGGCCAATGTATAGTAAAAGGGGAAATCGATATAGAAGAGCTGCGTAAATTCCGTCAGGATACGCCGCACTTAAGGACCCGGGTTTTATCAGTTTAATACATGGAGGTATTGTTATGGGGAAAAAAGTTGAGTTTTGCTTGGATGGGAAAAAGGTTGTAATCAATGTTGAGAAGCAGTTGCTGGCGGGGCGGACCTCAAGGGACATCGAAGAAGTAAAAAAGCACCTTGAGGAATTGAGAAAGACGGGAGTGAAGTTATCTGACGAGGCACCGATATTTCACACAAAAATATCTGATAGAGTAACCACTGATCCGGTGTTAGAATATGTACCCGGCAGAAAGAGCTCCGGAGAAGTGGAATTTGTACTGCTGACAGATGAAAATGAACATATTTATGTTGGGGTGTGCAGCGATCACACAGACAGGGACTTGCAGACCTATAACACGAATTTGGCCAAGCAGGTTTTTGATACAGCAATGGCTGCCGAAATATGGGAGTACGAGGATGTAATAGGGCATTGGGATGAGCTTATTATGCGTGCCTGGGTCATGGAGGACGGGGAAAAGGTGCTTTATCAGGAGGGTAAACTGGAAGAAATGCTGCGCCCTGAGGTAATACTTGAAAAAGTAAGGGAAAAGGCTGTGAATGGAGACATCAAAAATGCCCTTATAACCGGAGGTACATTCCCGACCTTATCCGGAAACCTGAATTACAGCAGTGTATTTGCTTTTGAGATTTATGATCCCGTCAGAGAAAAGAAGATCAGCCATAAGTATGAGGTAAGGCCCATTAATTGGATAAGAAAATAAGAAAAGGAGACCGAAGAAATGGCAAAACCAGAATTAGAATTTTTTGATACCAGATTGATATCCTGGCAAGAAATTAAAGGCGCAACCGGGCAGTATGAAAAGATTTTAAGCCGTGATCCGGATACCGGTGATTATACCCGCATGATATACAGCCAGCCGGATTTGACCGGTGCATTGCTGAAGTATGACAACCCGGCAGGGAAGGCCTTGGTTCATGACATATGGGAAGAAGTGTTTACTTATAAAGGGGGCATAATTGATACCACCTTAAATCAAACATTTGGCACAAACTTTTATGCTTGCCGTCCGCCGGGAATGTGGCATGGCCCCCTCTTTCATCCCAACGGTTGCATCAGTGTAGAAAATAGGTACAGGGATGGCATCCGGAAAAAACCGGAAATGGAGTTTTACGACACCAGCATATTGCCGTGGCAGGAAATCAAAGGGGCTCCGGGCCAATATGAAAAAATATTAAGCCGTGACCCTGAGACCGGGGATTATACAAGATTAATCTATAGCCAGCCGGATATGACAGATGCACTGCTGAACTATGAAAATCCAAAGGGCAAAGTCCTGGTTCACGACATATGGGAAGAGGTCTTTATTATTTGGGGAGGGATAATTGATGTCAGCCTGGGAATGACCTTTGGAGAAGGATTCTACGCATGCCGCCCGCCGGGAATGAAGCATGGGCCGCTGTATCATCCCAATGGCTGCATAAGCCTTGAATTCAGGTATCGCGACCCTAAGGCACGTTAATTAATGCTATAGGTAAACCAGGAAACAGCTGCAGTAGTTTCCTGGTTTACAAGAAAGCCTATAGGAAAGCACTTATTTGTTGATAAAAGGAAGGAAGTTCAATGGGAGAAAAATTAGGATTCAACGATCTTTTTTCAGATGTTATAGATCAGGGTCTTTGTACGTCCTGCGGCATGTGTGCAGGCATCTGCCCCACAAAAGTTATCCGTATGGATTATGAGAACCAGGAAGCTGAACCGAAATTGACAGGTAACTGCAAAGAATGTGGTATTTGTTATAACGTCTGTCCCGGCAAAAACATTCCTCTGAAAGATTTGGATGAAAAGTTTCTGGGACAGGCTCGGGATTTTATTAAAGATGAGATAGGCATTTACAAGGGTTGCTACAAGGGCTGGGCCAAGGATGAACATATTCAAAGCGTTTCTTCCAGCGGCGGCATGGTGTCATCACTTTTGATCTATGGGCTGGAAAATGACATTATAGATGGAGCTCTGTTGGTTGGCTGGGATCCAAAGGAACCCTGCAGGGGCAGGCCAATAATAGCCAAGACCTCCGAAGACGTTATGAATGCCTGCCGTTGGACGGCGGAAGCTGTGCCGGTCAATGAAATGCTGAACGAGGCTGTAATGAAGGAAAAAATAGAAAGGCTTGCTGTTGTAGGCATGCCCTGTCATATCCACGGAATTCGGAAATTGCAGGCATTGGGGACCCCTTCTAAAATAGCAAAAGCAATTAGATTTTCAATCGGCCTCTTTTGCGCTTCAACTTACTATTTTGAAGGGATCAAGCATTTGGTCCAGGAGTTTTCGGATATCAGGTCGATGGATGATATAGAAACATTTGATTATCGGGGCGGTGCTGCTCCGGGCTCATTAATGGCAACCACAAAAGATAAACGTATACACAGTGTGGCCAGCAAGCATGATTATACCTGGCACTTTCTGGGCCCGGCTTCTTATAAAAGGGATCGCTGTCTTATGTGTGTCGATTTTGCCGCCGAATTGGCTGATATTTCCTGCGGGGATATTTTTCAGCCCGTTGTGCCGGGGCGTAAACACATAGTGGCTACAATAACAAGGACCGATATAGGAGAAGAATTGGTAAAAGGTGCTGCGGCTAAGGGTTATATAGAATACTCGGATCATAATCCATCTATGATCTCTTGCAGCGGCATGGGCTGGGAGTCCAAAAAGCACGCAGGGATGTACCGATTGATGGAGAGGAAGCGTCATCACTGGCCGACTCCAGATTTTCAATACACTCTCGGTCAGAATGCAAAAAAGCGAAAGCTCGTTTTCCCTACATGATATTATGTTATCCGTATAAATATATGGGAAACAGGATATGGAAAAGAGTGGAATAAGTTATAATTTATCCTTTTACTGCATGTACCCTTCGTAAAATGATGATAGGAAAAGGGAAGGTGAAATTAATGGTAGATAAGGCAAAAAAGATTTTTAGCCTAAATAATATATATGTTTATATAGCCGTTATGGCAGGTGTCTATCACGTTTATACCGGATTGTACAGAACCATTAATCCACAGTTTGACCGCAGCATTCACTTGTTGTTTGGTTTATGTTTAATGTACATTGCATCGATCGGCAAAAGGAAAAGTAAGGCCGGCAAAGCATTGGATGTTTTCAGTATTTTGTTGTCCTTTGCTGTATGTTTGTACATTATTATCAATTATAGAGGTATTACAGAAAGATGGGGGACGCCCAATGCTCCTGATTTAGTTTTTGGTGTATTGGCAATTTTGTTAATTATAGATATGGGACGTCGGACCATAGGGTTGACGCTGCCAATTATTGCAGTAATATTTTTACTATATGCATATTTCGGAAAATATTTTCCGGGATTTATGGGACATGCCGGTTACTCAGTCAAACGGATCATCCATCAAATGTATCTTACAATGCAGGGGGTCTGGGGCATACCTTTAGGGGTCTCTGCAAGCAACATTTTCCTTTTTCTCTTATTTGGAAGTTTCATAAACACTACTGGTATTGGCCAGTTTTATATTGATCTTGCCACCGCTTTATTTGGGCAATCCAAGGGCGGAGCGGCAAAAGTGGGCGTTGTTGCCAGCGGATTAATGGGATCTGTAAGTGGAAGCGCTGTTGCAAATGCAGCGGCCGTTGGAAGCATCACAATTCCTATGATGAAAAAAATGGGATATGAACCCGAATTTGCAGGTGCTGTAGAAGCGGCAGCCTCGACCGGCGGTCAAATCATGCCGCCAATAATGGGGGCAGGCGCATTTGTTATGGCAGAATTCCTGGCGGTCCCTTTTTCAACGATAATGATAGCAGCATTAATACCCGCTATAGTTTATTATATCGCTTTATATTTCAGCGTTCATTTTGAGGCTTGCAAGATAGGACTTAAGGGGAACAAAATTAAAAAATGGCCGGTTCTTAAGCCGCTTTTGAAGCGTTCATATCTCTTGTCTCCGGTTCTTGCTCTGTTTATACTGCTAATTCCCCTTCACTGGACGGCAATGCGTACAGCCATTGCAGGTATTGTAATCTGCATAATTATTGCAATAATCGACAAAGAAACCAAATTTAATTTCAAAACCGCAGTAGATGCCTGTGTGGATACTGCCAAAAATGCGGTTGTTGTTATTTCATCATGTGCTATGGCAGGTCTTGTGGTAGGTGTTATTAATCTGACCGGCCTGGGGCTCAAACTTACCGATTTGATCATCAGTCTAGGAGGCAGTAATCTCTTTCTAGTATTGTCTATGGTTATGGTCACTTGCATAATTATGGGAATGGGATTGCCCACGACCCCTTCTTATATTATTGTTGCCGTTTTGGGAGCGCCGCTATTAATAAAAATGGGAGTAGTCCCTATAGCAGCGCATATGTTTGTATTTTACTTCGGGATATTGTCCATGATCACTCCTCCGGTAGCCCTTGCAGTTTATACTGCTTGTGGGATCGCGGGGGCTGATTTCTGGAAAACCGGCTTACTGACTGTAAAAATAGCATTGCCGGTTTTCCTGATGCCTTTTATGTTTGTGTACCAACCGGTACTGCTGGCTCAAGGTACATGGTATAGTGTCCTTTTTGCAGCAATTACAGCTATTATCGGCTCCGGCATTCTGGCTGCAAGTACATCAGGTTGGCTGATCCGGAAAACAACATTATTGGAGCGATTAGGGCTGTTTGTCAGTGCCCTGCTTATGATCAATGCAAATACAATAGTAACCTTTGTAGGTATAATCGGGTTCGCCTTAATACTCTTCTATCAAAAACTAACTATTAAGCAAAATGTAAGCAATTCCTTAAGCTAAGAAAGGGACCTGCAATAGGGGGTGGTTATGAATATCTTTTAGTCGGCTATTAAGATAATGGATTTAATAAAGGAGGATGTTTAAATGAAGAAAGAGTTAAAAAACACTTTGGTTTTCCTATTGGTTGCAGCTTTCATAGTAAGCCTTGCCGGTTGCAGCAGCCCCGCTCCTGCAATGCCCGGCGGTGCTGATGAACAAAAAACAGAAACTCCTGAAGTTGAAATGCCGGGAAAAATAAATATGGGCACCGCTGATACCGGTGGAACATACTTTATTCTGGGGGCAGGCCTTGCCCAGGTTATACAAAATAGTCTGAATATACCAACAACAGCAGAGGCAACTGCAGGTTCACCGGAAAACATAATATTTATGGATAGCGATGAAATGACCTTAGGGATTGTTTCTGCCGAGGATGGCGACCTTGCGGTAAAAGGCATAGAAAGATATAAGAAAAAATATGACCTCAGGGCGATTACACCGCTGTATCCAAATGTTACACAGCCGATTGTTCTGGCAAAATCAAATATAAAGACCATAAGTGATCTTAAGGGCAGGAAGGTATCTGTAGGAACTGTTGGCGGCGGTGTATATACTATGAACAAGGTGCTGCTTGGAACGTTGGGAATAGACATTACAAAGGACATCAAGGCCGTAGAGATAGGATTCTCTGAGGCGGGGATAGCACTGCAGGATGGAACTGTTGAAGCTGCGTTCCAGACTACAGGTGCTCCCGCAGCCTTTGCACTGGAGGTCGAATCCAACAATCCTATTAGAATAATTTCTCTAAGCGATGAAGAGATCAACACACTTTTGGAAAAGCAGAAGTATTACAAGCGTACAGTAATTAAAGCAGGTACTTATCGTACGGTCACAGAGGATGTTAATACAATAGGCAGCTGGTCTATACTGGCCACCACTGCCAATCTGTCCGATGATGCTGCATATGCAATTACAAAAGCTATCTATGAAAATCTGGGCGATGTCCATAGTGTCCATGCCGTAGGCAAGTTCATATCTCCGGAAAATTTGAAAAACACGACTATTCCCTATCATCCCGGTGCAATAAAGTACTTTAAAGAAAAAGGATATGTTTACGAATAAAAAGCAATTTCAACACTAACCATTGCATATTGTACAAAACACGATTCTGGCTATTTGTAATAATTTAATAAAAGCATTTATATACAAAAGGGTGTTGACCCTTTTGTATATAAATGGATTCACTTTTAGCAATAATCTTAAGGGAGTTGAAAATAATGGCTTTTACGGTAGTTGGACGCTCTGTCGTTCGGAATGACGCAATCGAAAAAGTTACGGGCAAAGCAAAATACTCAGCGGATATAGTTATTCCCCATATGCTCCACGGCAAATTGCTGCACAGTCCTTATGCATCAGCCCGTATTGTCAGCATTGATGTATCGAAGGCCAAAGCCTTGTCCGGTGTCAGAACAGTCATAACAGGAAAAGACGTGCCTTTTACTTATGGCTCTGTTATTAAGGACAGACCGATTTTTGCACAGGATATCGTACGTTATCAGGGAGAACCGGTTGCTGCAGTTGCAGCTGTAACAGAAGAAATTGCCAAGGAAGCTTTGTCTTTGATTAGGATAGAATATGAAGAAGCAGATCCGATACTGGATCCTTACGAAGCTATGCAGCCTAATAGCTTATTGCTCCATAAAGACCTGGGGTCTTATCAACACAGCAAAATCACTTACCCTAAGGCAGGGTCAAATATATGTTCCCATTACAAATTGAGAAAAGGCGATGTAGAAGACGGATTTGAAAAATCGGATCTGGTGGTAGAAGGAGTTTATTCCACCCAGATGATCCAGCATGCATATATAGAGCCAATTGTAGCACTGGCAGAGACTGATAATGTTACAAAACAGGTTACAGTCTGGTCAACAGCATGTAACCCCTATGTAATTCGCAGAGAATTATCATCGGCTTTTAGTATTCCCATGGGGAAAATACGTCTGATCGTCAACAGGGTTGGCGGAAGTTTCGGAGGAAAAGCCTATAGCAAGATCGAGCCTCATGTGGTCGCTTTGTCATTTGCATGCGGTGCACCGGTAAGGTTGGCCCTGACGCGGGAAGAGGTGTTTAACCTTGTAGTTAGGGGGCCGGGACATTTTAAGATAAAAACGGGGTTAAAAAAGGATGGAACAATTATCTCAAGAAAAATAGAATCAGTTTGGGATACCGGCGCATACGGGGAATGCGGACCTGTAATTGTGAGAAATTCCGGTCATACTTCGGCCGGTCCATATAGAATACCAAATATTAAAATTGATGCATATTGTGTATACACCAATAAAAACATTGGTGGGGCCTTTCGTGGATATGGTGTACAGGAAGCATCCTGGGCTGTTGAATCCCATACGGATGATATTGCCGCCAGAATTGGCATGGATCCTTATGAACTCCGGAAAAAGAATATTCTACACTTTGGAGATGAAGGCGCAACAGGGCAGATCGTGGAAGGCACCGGATTGGAAGAATGCCTGGATTCCGCCTGGGAAGCCATTAATAGAAGTGAAAAAAAGTATATTTCCGGAACCAAACTCATAGGAAGAGGCGTAGCCTGTGTACACAAGGCTACATTGGCTCCTTCCGTTTCTTCGGCTATTGTAAAACTGAATGAAGATGGAACCGCCGTGATCCTGACCTCGACAACCGAGCAAGGCCAAGGTGCGACAACAGTAATGGCACAAATTGTTGCGGAGGAACTGGGCCTGTCTTTTGACGAGGTTTTCGTAAGCGCTACCGATACGGATTATACCCCCTATGATACTACAACGACTGCCAGCCGATCTACCTATTCAATGGGCAATGCCGTTCTTTTGGCAGCCAGGGATATAAAAAAGCAGCTGATGGTAATTGCGGCAGAATATATGGGTTTGGACGAAAATGAATTGGCTTTTAATTTCGGCAAAATCCAAACTATTGGACATCCTGAAAGATCCTGCACAATAAAGGAAGTAGTTTCCAAGTATTATGGGCTGAACGGAACAATAATAGGACGCGGAGTTTTTCGCCCCAACAGCATACCGGAGGATCCGGAAACCAGTCAAACCCCAAAAGTCACACCTTTCTGGATGTATGGTACCCAGGCTGCTGAGGTTGAGGTTGATACTGAAACAGGAGAGGTCAAAATATTAAGGTTCGTTGCGGCACATGATATGGGAAAGGCCATAAATCCAATGAATTGCCGTCAGCAAATGGAGGGGGCTGTTCTGCAGGGTATTGGGAACACCCTTTATGAGGAAGTGAAATTGAACGAAAAAGGGATTACATTGAATCCCAATTTTCATGATTATAAAATACCTACGGCAATGGATTCGGTAGAAATAGAATCCATACTGATTGAATCACAGCAGAAAGATGGGCCATATGGGGCTAAAGGTGTTGGTGAACCGGCATTGGCTCCTACTGGGCCGGCCATAAGAAATGCTGTTTTGGATGCATTGGACATAGGAATCAATGACCTTCCGCTAACACAGGAGAGGGTTCTGGCAGCAATAAAAGAAAAGAAAAAGAGGAAAAGTTGAAGGGGTGATAACATGAAAGAAAAAATTTCACTAACGGTCAATGGAAATAAGGTTGAAGCTGAGATTGATCAGAATACCACACTGTTATCATTTATTAGAGACGAGCTTGGACTTATGGGCACAAAAGAGGGCTGCGGAACCGGTGATTGCGGGGCATGCACCGTCCTTATCAACGGGTTGGCGACCAAATCTTGTATTTATCTGGCTGTAGATGCCCACGGGAAAGAAATAGTAACAATAGAGGGGCTATCCAAGGATGGCATGCTTCATCCCGTACAACAGGCTTTTGTCGATGAAGGCGCAGTGCAATGCGGTTTCTGTATACCGGGAATGATCCTTTCGGCCAAGGCATTGCTGGATGAAAACCCTGACCCTTCAGAAGAAGAAATAAAAAAAGGAATAGCAGGGAATCTCTGTCGTTGTACCGGGTATGTAAGGATCATAAAAGCCATAAAAAAAGCGGCAAAAGTACTGAGGAAGGCTTAACGATTGCCTTTGAAAGGAGAGAAGTTTATGTTAAAAACATTCGAATACCTTCAACCGGCTACATTGGGAGAAGCATTGGCAATTCTTAAATCTCATGAGGGATCATGCCGGCTTATGGCCGGAGGCACAGATGTAATTGTACAAATGCGATCCGGTAAAAAAGCCCCAAAATATATCGTTTCACTAAAGAAGCTCAATAATGAAATGGGGTCTTTTGAGGAAACAAAGGATGGGTTGAATATTGGAGCATTAGTGACTCACAGGCAATTGGAAAAGTCAGCATTGATCAGGGACAGATATTCTGCCTTGCATGATGGTGTTTCCCAGGTTGGCTCGGTTCAAATCAGAAATGTAGGGACGATCGGAGGAAATATTTGTAGTTCGCTGCCATCAGCAGATTCTTCAGCTCCATTATTGGTTCTGGGTGCCAAACTTGCTATTATGGGGGATTTTGAAGAGTTGACGGATATTTGCAGCTTCTTTACCGGCCCAGGGGAAAATATATTAAAACCGTTTCAAATATTAAGAAATATACTGATCCCAAAACTGCCCGGAAACTCGGGCAGCGCATATGAAAAACTGGGCAGGCGGAAAGCTATGGAGATACCTGTAATTGGCGCAGCTTCATATATTCAGGTGGAGAACGACAGCGGGATCTGCCTGGATGCTAGAATTGCGCTGGCCAGCTCTGCACCGACTCCCATCAGGTGCTATAAGGCTGAAAAGCTTCTGGTAGGTCAGAAGGCTACAGAGGAAATATTTAGAAAAGCAGGAGAGACAGCATCACAGGAGTCTGATCCCCGCACCAGCTTTCGTGCAACGGAAGAATATCGCCGTTCAGTAATTCCTGCTATGGTGGAAAGGTCATTGGCAAGGGCTTTTGAGAGAATTAGCAAATAGTATATAAATGTAAGGGATAAGAGGAAACGAAATTTACAAATTAGTTTTCTCTTATTCTTGATATAGATCAAATGATGGATTGGAGCATTATTATTCAGATAAAGAAATTGTTGGGTTAGGGGGCCGGAAGCTTGGATATGATCGTTGTAAAAGGCGGAGGGGATATAGCATCGGGGGTGGTTTGCAGACTGTTTTTATCCGGGTATAAGGTAGTAGTTTTGGAGATAGAAAAGCCAACAGCCATTAGAAGGGCGGTTTCTTTCAGTGAAGCTGTTTATGTAAAAAGAGTAAACATAGAAGGAATTGAGGGGGTTCTGGCTGAGGACTTTGCCCAAATAGAAGGGATACTGGAGGAGGAGAAAGTTCCGGTATTTGTTGATGATAAAGGGATTGCGATAGAAAGGCTAAAACCTGTGGCTGTGGTAGATGCCATCATAGCGAAAGAAAACCTAGGGACAAATAAGGATATGGCTCCTATAACCATTGGGATAGGCCCCGGGTTTGAGGCCGGCAAGGATGTGGATATTGTGGTGGAGAGCCAGAGGGGCCATGATCTGGGGAGGGTCATATATAACGGCAGGGCTTCCAAAAATACCGGGATACCCGGTGAAATAAAGGGCTATAGGGAAGAAAGAATACTTAGGGCCCCTTGTGAAGGAATTGTTAAAGCATTTTACAATATTGGGGATGAGGTCAAGAGAGGGGATATTATATGCCAAACAGGCATAAGGGGTGTAAAGGCACAGATAGATGGAATCTTAAGGGGAATGATCAAAGAGGGCCTTACTGTAAATGAAGGATTAAAGATTGGCGATATCGATCCAAGAGGAGTAAGAGAATATGCCTTTACTGTTTCCGATAAAGCCAGGGCAATCGGCGGGGGTGTGTTGGAAGGGATCGAACACTTAAAAGTAAAGATGCTAAACAGAAACATAGCAAGGGATAAATGATAAAGCAAATTACATGGAAGATACAATAAACATAGCAAAATTCAGAGGTTGGGCATGGGGAACAATACAGTGTATTACAAGAAGCTTATAATAAAAATCTTCAGGGTAATTGTGGGTCTTTTAATAATCTCTATAGGTAACGTATTAATGATATATGCAGATTTGGGGTTGAACTCTTGGGGGATATTGCATCAGGGGATCTCTTTGCAGACCCCGTTGACCTTTGGACAAGCATCACAGCTTCTGGGATTTTCAATAATAGTTGTGTGCTTTGTATTTGGTGGCCCCCCGGGTATAGGGACAGTACTCAATATGTATTTTATTGGAGAGCTCACTGATTTGTTGAAGGATGCCTATATTTTTGCAACTCCCAATTCGGATATCATGAAGTATATTATGCTATTCCTAGCAATTTTTATGATGGATCTGGGAATGTTTATTTACCTGAAAGAGACCATCGGGGCAGGACCCAAGGACGGGTTG
Source organism: uncultured Clostridiaceae bacterium (assembly GCA_964447145.1). Classification (GTDB taxonomy): domain Bacteria; phylum Bacillota; class Clostridia; order Lutisporales; family Lutisporaceae; genus BRH-c25. The sequence continues at coordinate 5,182 of CAYURW010000047.1, read as the reverse complement.
ATGATTCTCCTGGCAAAAAAATCCGGTTTTGATATGGGTCTGGTACGAACCTGCATGGAAGTTACAGCTGTAATCATTGGATTTATACTTGGGGGGAAATTCGGTATAGGAACAATTATTGCAGCATTAACTCTTGGACCCTTATTGGGGTTTCTATTTAATATTTTTAACTATGACCTTAAGAAAATGAGACATGAAAGTCTATTTGAGACTTTAAAAAGGATTAAGGGTCAAAAGGCTGATTTTTAATAGATTAAGCATCTATTCTATTCCAATAGCTGCACATAGGAAAAGCACATGGGCTACAAATGTGGCGAAGCCACCTTCACCCTTACAGTAAGATTTTGCCATACAAAATGCATAGGGGCAGATGCCCAAGATTTCAGAAACCCTTGAAATCTATGATATAATATTAATAAGCCCTCAAGGGGGCTTAAGCAATACAATAGCGCTTATAAGGGGAAGAAGGCTATGAGAGGGAAAATCATATTTATAGCACCGGATAAGAAGCTTTTTGATAAGGCAAAGGAAGTAATACACAGCCTTGGTGATAATATAGAAGTCTACCAGGGCTCATTAAATGAAGGGTTAAAATTAGCCAAACAGGCTGTAAGAGACGGAGCTAATATAATAATCAGCCGCGGCGGCACGGGAGACTTGATCAAAAGAAGCCTACAGATCCCTGTGGTGAATTTGGAGACAAACGGATTCGACATTATTAATTCCATCAGTGAGGCTATTCCCTATTCAAAAGAAATCGGGGTAGCAGGTTTTGAAAACCTTGTTTCTGCATTTGAAAGAGTCATAGGGGTGATGCAGAAGACATTTTCCATACAGATAATTACAGCATCCATGGAAAATGAAGGAGAGGCCGAAAAGAGCATCGGGCAATTATATGACCGGGGCGCCCGGGTATTCATCGGAGGCAACGCCGCAATAAAGGCAGCAAAGAAATTAGGATACAACGGTGTTTTTATAGAATCGGGCTATGAGGCAATTGCGGATGCGGTGCGCCATGCGAAAAACCTGCTTGAGGTCCAGATGAAAGAAAAGGAAAGAGCTGAAATATTAAAGTCCATAATAGACTTTGCCTATGATGGTATTTTTGGCATTGGCAAAGATGGCAGGATAACGGTATTCAACCCTGTGGCGGAAAAGATAATAGGCATATCGGCTGAAGAAGCCGTGGGCAAAGCTGTCAGCGATGTTGTGGAGAACACTAGACTGAACTACGTGTTTGAGTCGGGAGAAGCCGAATTGGGGGAAATCCAAAGCATTGGCGGAACTCTTATTGTAACAAACAGAGTGCCGATTGTAGTCGACGGAGAAGTAATAGGAGTTGTTGCGACTTTTCAGGAGTTGGAGAGAATACAGAAAACAGAAAGGCAAATCCGAAAGAAGCTCTTCCTGAAGGGGCATGTGGCTAAAATAAAATTCGATGATATTATTGGGATGAGCAATACAATAATGCAGGTCAAAGAAAAAGCAAAACAATTTGCCGAAGTGGACAGCACTGTTCTGATTATGGGGGAAACAGGGGTGGGCAAGGAGCTTTTTGCCCAGAGCATTCACAATTCCAGCCCCAGGGAGGACAAA
>CAYURW010000047.1:0-3576 GCA_964447145.1 uncultured Clostridiaceae bacterium | reverse complement strand
AGCGAAGAACGAGCAACAGACACATACCAACATGCGAAGATCATCCAATGCAGGGGGCGGCCCTTTGTGGCCGTGAACTGTGCGGCCCTTCCGGAGAACCTTCTGGAAAGCGAGCTTTTCGGCTATGTGGAGGGGGCCTTTACAGGGGCCAGAAAAGGGGGAAAAATGGGGCTGTTTGAGCTTGCTCATGGAGGCACCATCTTTTTGGATGAAATAAGTGAAATGTCCTCACAGCTGCAGGCAAGATTTTTGAGAGTACTGCAGGAAAAAGAAGTTGTGAGGATCGGCGATGACAGGGTTACTCCCGTTGATATAAGGGTTATTGCAGCTACTAACAGGGACCTTTTTAAACAGGTGGAAAAAGGTGGATTTAGAGAGGACCTATATTATCGTCTATGTGTGCTTAGATTGGAAATACCTCCTTTAAGGAAAAGGACCGGAGATATTGCAGAATTAGTCAGGTATTTTATCAAGATTAAGAGCAGGAGTATGAACAAGACTGTTGAAGGCATTTCAGAGGAAGCATTAAACCTCCTTAAGTCAGGCCAATGGCTCGGAAATGTACGGCAACTGGAAAATATAATTGAGCGGCTGGTGGTATTGTGCCAGAGCAGCGAAATTGATGCTGATTTGGTTTTTGAGGCCACTGATGGAATTTTTGATTTGGTAAACGATGATAACAGAACAGGGGTCGGGGCATCAGATACAAGCGACAATGTTCTGAAGAAAACGGAACAGGAAATGATTAAAAAAGTCCTGGAGGAAACAAAGGGGAACAGGGCCCTTGCAGCCGAAAAGCTGGGGATCAGTACGACGACTCTATGGAGAAGGCTGAAGGCAATTGACACGGAGAATATGTAAAAGGATGAAATGATGATTGAATAGCAGGATGATTGAATAGCAGGATGATTGAATAGCAGGATGATTGAATAGCAGGATGATTGAATAATGGAACAATAGAATGGAGGAGGGAGACATTCACCTATGGATATGGATAAATTAAACCTTTTGGCTTCATGGATAAGGCAATCAAAATGCACCGTTGTATTGACCGGGGCGGGAATGTCCACAGAAAGCGGCATTCCGGACTTTCGTTCAAAAAGCGGATGGTGGAGAAACATAGACCCTGCGACTGTCGCTTCAACGTATGCACTGAATAACCAATATGAGTTGTTCAGGGATTTCTATATAATGCGGATTAATACGTTGGAGAGCTGCAGGCCCCATGAAGGGCACAGGGCATTGGCCCAATGGGAAAAAAGAGGACTTGTAGACTGTATTGCCACCCAAAACGTTGACCGCTTTCATCAGGAGGCGGGGAGCATAAATGTGCAGGAACTGCATGGAAACATCAGGACTGTAAGGTGTGAAAACTGCGGCGAGATCGAGGCATTGGAGGATTTTACGGGAAAAAGACCCTGTCCCCAATGCGGAGGGAAGCTCAGACCCAATGTGGTGCTTTTCGGCGAATCACTTCCCCCTGAAGCGCTGAACAATGCAGTATCCGCAATAAGCAGGTCTGATCTTGTAATAGTTATAGGAACAAGCCTTCAGGTGTATCCGGTGAACCAGCTGCCTGAGCTGTGCAAGGGAAAGAAAGCCTACATCAACCTGGATGCAGTCGATAGATATAACCAATTTGATGTGGTTATTGAGGGAAGTGCGGGGAGTGTTTTGTCAGATTTGAATTCAGTGTTAATTGAATCTGATTGATTATATATGAAGCATGTCTATGGAATTTTACCAATCCGGGGGGAGAAGAGTGAAAAGCATTTTTTATAACGCCAAATTTTATACAATGGATGAAAAGAACAGCATTGCGGAGGCGATCCTGGCCGAAGAAGGAATGATAAGGTTTGTGGGATCGAAGGAAGAGATCATGTGCCGCAAAGATGACGATACACAGATGATAGACCTGGAGGGCAGAACTGTAATTCCGGGCTTCAACGATTCGCACATGCACCTTTTGGGATATGGGAAAAGTTTGAGCGAGGTTGATCTTTCCGGAGCCAAATCCATAGGGGAAGTTATAGAAAGAGGGCGGAATTATCTGAAAACCCATAGCCTTAAACCGGGTCAATGGCTGCTGGGGGCGGGGTGGAACCACGAAATGTTTCAAGATAAGAAAATGATTGGAAGACATGACCTGGATAAAATATCTTCCGATATACCAATAGTATTTTCAAGGGTATGCCATCATATCGCTGCATGCAATTCGAAGGCCCTTGAAATAGCAGGCCTAACGGCTGCCTCAAAAATTAAGGGCGGGGAGATGGAATTAAGCGACGGTGAGCCTGCGGGGGTTTTGAAGGAAAATGATATAGGTTATATATTAAGAGCCATGCCGGGCCCCAGCAGGGAGGAAACAAAAGGATTCATCCAAAAAGGGATAGAGATGCTTTCTTCCTTTGGGATAACTTCGGTGCATACCGACGATATACAAAATAACGATGCCGATGAAATAATAGGGATATATAAAGAACTGGAAGCTGAAGGAAAGCTAAAGGTCAGGATATGCCAGCAGTGCAGGTTTGATGACCCAAAATCGTTGCAGGCATTTATAGACAGCGGATACAGTCAGGGCATCAATAGAGGCGGTAGCGGCAATAGAGGCGGTAGTTGCGACTATAGGATCGGGCCCCTGAAGATTCTTCTTGACGGCTCACTGGGGGGGCATACTGCGGCAATGAACAGCCCCTATGAAGACGACCCGGGGAACAATGGAATCCTTAATATTTCAGAAGAGACTCTGTATGAAATGGTAAAGACAGCCCACCGCAACAATATGCCTGCAGTGATTCACGCCATAGGGGACAGGGCTGTTGATCTGGCGATAAAGGCTATAGAGCAGGCCCGGGAAGAAGACCCGGCAAAAGATGTACGACACGGAATTATACACTGCCAGATTACTTCCCGGGATGCGTCGGACCGTATGGCAAAATTTGGCATTGCAGCATACATACAGCCCATATTTGTTGCCAGCGACTCAAAAATAGTCGAAAAAAGAGTGGGAAGGGAAAGAGCAGAATATTCGTATAACTGGAAAACCCTTATTGACACGGGTGTGGCTGTAACTTTCGGTACAGACTGCCCCATTGAAACGCCAAACCCCTTTGAAAATATTTTCTGCGCCGTAAACAGGTGCGATATGGAAGGAAACCCTGCGGGAGGCTGGCTCCCTGGGCAAAAGCTTACCGTCGGGGAATCCGTAAGAGCCTATACCCAAACAAGTGCCTGGGCTGGCCATGAGGAAAGCATCAAGGGGACTATACAGCCGGGGAAATATGCGGATATGGCGGTATTGTCCCGGGATATATTCGATGTTGATCCTATGGGGATTAAGGATATAGAATGTATTATGACAATTAAGGGTGGAGAAATAGCCTATCAAAAAAGCATATAATTTAGATTTTCGGTGATTATGTTGCCTGCAGGGCTTTATGTCTTGCAGGTTTTTATTGTATAGGAAAGTATAACTTTCCTATACAAGAACAAAGATTGATATAAGTGCACGAACCGGAATTTCCTCCGGAAAAAGCTTATGGGAGTAAATGCGGACGCAGCCGCCTTTGTTCT
>CAYURW010000046.1:0-19804 GCA_964447145.1 uncultured Clostridiaceae bacterium | reverse complement strand
CCCCTAATAGATAGGGCTAAAACATGTCAAAATAAGTGTATGTTTTGTTTTATAGACCAACTGCCACCTAACATGAGGGATACCCTTTACTTTAAGGATGATGACACAAGGCTGTCATTTATACAGGGCAATTTTGTCACCCTGACCAACCTTGGAGCAAGGGAATTGGACAGAATAGTCAAATATCGCATAAGCCCCATAAACGTATCTGTGCATACTACAGATCCGGAGCTGAGGAAAATGATGCTGAACAATAAAGATGCGGGAAGGCTTATGGATTATCTGCAAATACTAAAGGAAGGCGAAATAGAAATCAAGGCCCAGATAGTACTCTGCCCGGGAGTAAACGATAAGGAGAACCTTGCAAAAACCCTTGAGGACCTTACAGGGCTGCATCCTCAGCTTAGCTGCGTATCTGTTGTTCCCGTAGGATTGACCAAGTACAGGGAAGACCTTTATAATATGGAGGGTTATGATAAAGAAAAGGCATTTGAGGTAGTAAGACAGGTTGAGGAGCTTCAGCATAAGTATCTTCCAAAGCTTGGGACCAGATTCGTATTTCTTTCCGATGAATTTTTCCTCATTTCCGGGAAGGCTTTTCCCTCATATGACGAATATGAAGACTTCTCACAGCTGGAAAACGGAGTGGGCTTGACGGCTCTTTTCAATCAAGAGATATCCGGGGCTCTTGTCAGAGTTGGGAGTTATGAAAAAAAAGAAAGATTAATTTCAATGGTAACAGGGGAATATGCTGCGCCAAATCTGTTTAGAGCAGTAAGGCAAATCGAAGGAATTATTGGCGGCCTTAGCATTAAGGTTATTCCGGTTGTAAATGATTTTTTTGGTCATGGAGTAAAGGTAGCCGGTCTTCTTACCGGAAAGGATATAGCGGATCAGGTAAAGGACAAAATAATCGGTAATAGTATATTCATACCTGAATGCATGCTCAAGAGGGATGAAGGGGTCTTTCTTGACAATGTTACCATATGTCAGCTGGAGGCTGAGCTAAAAACTGAAATAACAGTGTGCAGGGAAGACGGAAGCGATCTTATAGAAAAAATATTGTCTGTCTGAAATATATAGGAGGTAGAAAACATTGGCAAAACCTATCGTTGCGATAGTAGGACGCCCAAATGTCGGGAAATCGACCCTTTTTAACAAAATTGCAGGGAAACGGATATCTATTGTGGAGGACAGCCCGGGAGTTACAAGAGACAGAATCTATACCGAGGTTGAATGGCTGAATAATAATTTTACACTGATCGACACAGGAGGAATAGAACCAAAAAGCGAGGACGTGCTGTTGATACAAATGAAGCAGCAGGCGGAGATCGCCATAGAAACTGCAGAGGTTATTGTATTTTTGACAGACGGACAGGAAGGCATAACCCCCTCAGACAGAGAAGTGGCGGAAATGCTTCGAAGAACCCGCAAAAAAATTATTTTGACGGTCAATAAAATTGATGCTCCAAAGTATAGGGATAATATTTACGAATTTTATAATTTGGGGCTGGGGGAGCCTATGGGTATTTCCTCCGGCCAGGCCTTGGGACTGGGGGATTTGTTGGATGAAATAGTAAAGAGCCTTCCATTGGAAGAAGAAGACACATACGGAGAAAACACCATAAGGGTAGCTGTCATAGGAAAGCCTAACGTAGGGAAATCCTCCCTGATAAATAGGATACTGGGGGAGGAAAGAGCAATAGTCAGCGACATACCCGGCACAACAAGGGATGCAATTGATACACCCTTTACCATAGGGGATAGCAAATATGTATTCATAGATACAGCGGGAATGAGGAAAAAGGGGAAAGTATTTGAGTCAATTGAAAGATATAGCGTTATCAGGGCTCTAACCGCTATCGAAAGGTCAGATGTATGCCTTATGGTCATAGACGGCAAAGAAGGCGTAAGCGAGCAGGACAGCAAGATAGCAGGATATATACACGAACAGGGCAAAGGAGCTGTCATACTTGTAAACAAGTGGGATATAGTTGAAAAGGATGACAAAACAACTGAAAGATACAAGTTGGATATAAGTAGAGAGCTTCCTTTTATGGATTATGCCCCGGTGCTTTTCATTTCTGCTTTGACCGGGCAGAGGGTTAATAAAGTAATTGATATGATAAACCATGTGTCAGAGCAGCACTCAATGAGAATTACTACCGGTTTGCTGAATGACATCGTCAATGAGGCAGTGTTGACCAATCAGCCTGCCATTTCCGGCGGGAGAAGGCTAAAAATTTACTATGCCACACAGGTTTCTGCAAAGCCTCCAACCTTTGCGGTTTTTGTAAATGAGCCGTCCCTAATGCATTTCTCATATCAGAGGTATCTGGAAAACCAAATCAGAAAGGCTTTTGGTTTTGAGGGGACTTCATTAAGATTTTTATTGAGGAAAAGGAGTAGTGAAAAGGGGGGACTTTGATTATGAAATACGTTCTTATTAGTGTTATAGCATATGTCATAGGCAATTTTGCATCATCATACCTGATATCAAAAGCCGTGGGGAATATAGATATAAGAAAATACGGCAGCGGAAATGCCGGCTCAACCAACGTATTGAGAGTATTGGGCGCAAAGCCTGCAATTTTAGCATTTTTGGGAGATGTACTAAAGGGGACTGTGGCTGTGCTGATAGGTAGATATATTGGAGGCAGCTACGGAGAAATACTTGCCGGTATTTTTGTAGTCATCGGCCATGATTGGCCTATTTTCCTGAAATTTAAAGGCGGCAAGGGGATAGCCACGACCGTTGGGCTCATGGTACCCATAGATCCGCTAATGGTGGCCATCATCGTACCCTCTGCAATTGCACTTATGTATATTACCGGATATGTGTCTCTCGGGTCCGTTCTGGGGATCCTGGTGTATCCCATTGCAATGATAGCAACAAAAAAACCTATTGAGTACATTTTGTTTAGTATATTTCTATCGGCAATAGCAATTTTTAAGCATAGATCCAACATTAAAAGGCTCTTTAACGGAACGGAGTCAAAATTCGGACAAAAGAAGAAAGCTTAGTAGGGGGATAAAAATGGAAAAGGTTTCAATTATCGGAGCCGGTAGCTGGGGTACAGCTGTGGCAGTGCTTCTTGCCGGAAAGGGCATGGAGGTAAGGCTCTGGGCAAGGGATGACAAACTGGCAGAAAAAATCAGAATCAGCAGAGAAAACAGTGACTATTTGCCCGGTACCATTTTGGACGATAACATTATCGCATCCTCAGACCTTGAGTATTGCTGCAGAGGAAGCAAGCTAACCATAATAGCGGCGCCCTCCCATGCAATGAGGGACATATGCGGTCTGATGAAAAAATATGTATTGAAGGAACAGATAGTGGTCAGCCTTACAAAGGGGATAGAAAACGATACCCTGCAAAGGATGTCCGAGATAATTAAGGAGCACATGCCGGGAAATGAAGCGGCAGTCGTTTCCGGACCCAGCCATGCAGAAGAGGTAGCAAGAGGCATTCCTACTGCAATAGTGGCATCATCGCAAAAAAAGGCAGTGGCCGAGTATGTTCAGGATATGTTTATGTCACCTCTGTTCAGGGTGTATACCAATCCGGATATTATTGGGGTGGAACTTGGGGGAGCGCTGAAGAACATTATTGCTCTGGGGGCAGGTATTATTGATGGGCTGGGGCTGGGGGACAATACAAAGGCTGCAATAATGACCAGGGGCATTGTTGAAATGGCAAGGCTTGGGGAATCCCTTGGAGCAAGCAGAAGCACTTTTGCCGGGTTATCCGGAATTGGAGACCTTATAGTTACCTGCACAAGCATGCACAGCAGGAATAGAAGGGCAGGCATTGCAATCGGGCAGGGAAAGGCGGTAGAGGAGGTGCTTGGAAGCACCAAAATGGTCGTAGAGGGTATAAGGACTGCAAAATCCGCATGGCAGCTAGCCAAAAGGCAGAAGGTGGAGATGCCTATCACCCAGGAAATATACAATCTGCTTTTCAATAAGGCGAACATTAAGAATTCTGTAATGAATCTGACCATGAGATCCAAAACCCACGAGATGGAGGAATTGGCGGAGAACAAAATCTTTGAATGGTAAGGCGGCTGTATGGCCGCTTTTTTTATGGTATGGGAAAGTATAACTTTCCCATACCATAAAAAATATTGATTTAAGTGCCCGTGCCATTATTTCCTCACTATGTTCGGAAAAGGCACATGGGCGGCAAATGCGTCTACCGACGCATTTTTTGTAATAAAAAATACACAGGCACATATACATTAAAAGAAGGTGATGCAATTATTGAACCATTATAAGGAGGGAAAAGCGTGGAAGGGTACGATGTTTATCGTGATATAGCAGAAAGAACGGAAGGCAGCATTTACATAGGGGTTGTGGGGCCCGTCAGAACAGGTAAGTCCACCTTCATAAAAAGATTTATGGATTTGATTGTACTTCCCAATATGGATAACGATTTTAAAAGGGAAAGGACCCGTGACGAGCTCCCTCAAAGCGCAAACGGAAAAACAATAATGACGACAGAACCCAAATTTGTGCCAAACGACCCTGTTGAACTGACTTTAAGGGATAATGCAAAATTTAAGGTCAGGTTGGTGGACTGTGTTGGATATCTGGTGGAGGGGGCAATGGGGCACTTGGAGGAGGACAGTCCGAGAATGGTCAATACACCATGGTTCGAAAATCGGATACCCTTTGAGGAGGCTGCCGAGATCGGAACCAAAAAAGTAATTGCGGATCATTCCACAATAGGGCTTGTAGTCACTACAGACGGCTCTATTACGGATCTCCCCAGAAGAAGCTATATTGAGGCGGAGGAAAGAGTTATAAAAGAGCTTAAAGAGCTGGAGAAGCCTTTCATTATTTTGCTGAATTCCGCAAAGCCCAAAGCCCAGGAGACCTTTGAGCTGAGAGAGGCCCTTGAAACAAAATACAGCACCCCTGTAATGATTGTTGATGCTCTAAAGATGGAAATAAACGATCTGGAAGAGATTTTGGGGAAAATACTGTTTGAATTCCCTGCGAGGGAGATAAATTTTCACCTGCCTAGATGGATGGATACATTGGAATTAGAGCATTGGCTAAAAAAGGATATAGTGGGTGGAATTAGGGCAAACGTAAGTGAGGTAAGCAGAATAAGAGACATAGAGGACGCAATTAGTAAATTCAGCGGTTTAGAGAACCTTCAATCTGTGACAATATCGGATATGCGCCTGGGAGAAGGAGTAGCCAATATAACCATAGACCTTGGGGAAGGCCTGTTCTTAAAGATATTGGGCGAAGTCTCGGGTTATGTCCTTGAGGGGGATTATCAGCTGATATCCCTTGTAAGAGAACTATCCCAGTCAAAGAGGGAGTACGACAAGGTCAAATCGGCCCTGGGAGATGTCAAGGACTACGGATACGGAATGGTGGCACCTTCTGTGGAGGAAATAAGGCTTGAGGAGCCAGTAATAGTAAAACAGGGCAGCAAATTCGGGGTAAGACTGAGGGCGAGTGCTCCGTCCCTTCATATTATAAAAACAGATATAGAGACTGAAATCGCACCGATAGTTGGGACGGAGAAACAAAGCGAGGAGTTTATCAAATATTTTATGGAAGAGTTTGAGAACAACCCGCAGAAAATATGGGAATCCAACATGTTCGGGAAATCCCTGTATGATATGGTCAAGGAGGAGCTTCAGAGCAAGCTGTATAAAATGCCCGACGATGTTCAAAACAAGCTGCAGCTTACGCTCCAGAGGGTCGTAAATGATAACAGAGGCAGCCTCATATGCATAATAATATAGAAGAATAGAAAGACTGCAGCGTTCCATTGATTCGTCAGTGGAACGCTTGTTATTTTAGGGGGTCGCAACATGAGATGACTAAAAGTAAATATTGAGTTGATATTTATTACTAATCGGTATATTAATAGGGAATTGTTTTTATTTACTTATCGAAATGATTTATTTTACAAATTAGCTTATTTATGGTAGACAGAGTTGGAAATAAAAGATAAAATTGGGTAAATAGTTTTAGCAATATTTGTATTATTTGTCGCATTTCACGACATATTTAAGTAAAAAAATGGAGGGGTTGGAATGAGGTCGTCCAAGGAAATTATGGAACAGACAGAGGCGTTTGGAGCGCACAATTATCAGCCAAAGGAGGTTGTTTTTGCAAAGGGCGAAGGAGCTGTGGTTATTAACCCTGAGGGGGAGAAGTTCTATGATATGCTTAGTGCATATTCGGCATTGAATTTCGGACACAGACACCCTGAGTTGGTGCAGGCCGCAAAGGAACAGTTGGATAAGCTTACACTTTCATCAAGAGCATTCTATAATGATATGCTTGGGGAATGGATGGAGAAGCTGTGTAAATTAACCGGAAAAGAAATGGTTTTACCAATGAATACGGGAGCCGAGGCTGTAGAAACAGCTTTAAAAACAGCAAGGAGATGGGGGAATTTTGTTAAGGGTGTAGAAAACGGCAAACAGGAAATTATAGTATGCACAAATAATTTCCATGGCAGAACCCTTGCAATAATTTCTATGAGCACTGATCCCGATTGCCGGAAGGGTTTCGGACCTTACATAGGCGGATTTAGGATAATAGAATATGGTAACCTTAATGAACTGGAAAAAGCAATTAACCCGAACACAGTAGCATTTATGATGGAGCCCATCCAAGGCGAGGCAGGCATAATAGTACCTCCGGCCGGTTTCATGAAAAAGGCTTATGAACTGTGCAAGAAAAACAATGTTCTTTTATTAGCTGACGAGGTTCAGACAGGATTTGCAAGAACCGGCCGAATGTTTGCCAGTGAATATGAAGATGTGGTACCGGATATTTATATTCTTGGGAAGGCTCTTGGAGGGGGGATAATTGCAGTATCCGCCATAGCTGCCAATAAAGATATTTTAGGGGTTTATGAGCCTGGCTCTCATGGCTCCACTTTTGGAGGCAATCCATTGGGCGCAGCGGTTTCATTAAAGGCAATGGAAATACTGGAAAGAGATAATTATCCCAAAATGGCCGAAGAAAAAGGAAATTACTTTATTTCAAAATTGAAGGAAATAAAGAATGCAGAAATAGCTGAGGTAAGAGGTAAGGGCCTTTTGGTCGGAGTAGAATTTACCGTCAATGCAGCACCCTATATTAAGAAGCTCATAGCAAACGGAGTATTGGCAAAGGAAACTCACGAGAAGACCGTAAGGTTTGCACCTCCAATAACAATAACCTATCCTCAACTGGACGATGCAATCGAAAAAATCAAGAAGGCATTAGAGTATTAATAACGGCGAAACAAATTTACATTAGTGTTTATTTCCGCAAATTATATAGTATATGTATAAGAGAAAAGGCGCTTGGCTGCATTTGATGCTCATGCGTCTTTTTTTGATACTTGTTGCCCTTAATCACCTTCTACATTATCCTTATTGTCGTTTTTAAATCTGTTGTCAGCTTTTTGCCATTTTGAGGCGGCTGAAATATAAGAGAGTTTGAAACTTTTTTGTTTTTCTGTAGTATATAACTATAGATTGTAAAAAAATATACTTAACTCAGGGGGGTGCGAGATGAGCGAATATATAGGAAGATACAGGGAACCTTTTGAACTGAAGGCCTCAGCAAAGGAAAATCTTGATGGCAGATGGCTTGTGGCAATAGCAGTAACAGTAGTTTCCTGGCTTATTACATCTGCATTTACATCAAATGATGGGGCCAGTGCATTAGTAAGGTATGCATGGGAGGATGGCAGGATAGCCAAGATGGTGGCAGATAAAAGCTCCTTTAACAATATGATGTCCATTGTAAGCTTGATAATCGGAGGATCGATTGAGTTTGGAGTTGCCTCATATTTCCTAAAGCTGGCAAGACATGAGCCTGCCGAATTTTCAGAAATGTTTTCGGGGTTCAGTCTATTTAAAACAAATTTTATTCTGAATCTGTTGATAATGATTTTTACACTGTTATGGATGCTGCTGTTCATTATACCCGGAATAGTTGCAGGCATAAGCTATTCAATGGCCTTCTATATACTGAAGGATAACCCTGAGATCGGGGCTATGGAAGCAATACGGAAGAGCAAAGAAATGATGAGGGGTCATAAAATGAGGTATTTTTCATTTGTCCTGACCTTCTTTGGGTGGTTTTTGCTTGGAATAGTAACAATAGGCCTTGGAATGTTGTATGTAGCCCCGTATTTTAGGGCTGCGGAAGCAAATTTCTATCTTGATTTGAAGGAAAACTACAGAGCTTTGACAGATGCACAATAAGGCCTGATCCCAGTGCAACAACAACAGCGGGGGTTTTCAGAAAGAAAATGATAGGCAGGGGCCTATCACTTTTTTTGCCAGGTTTTCTTTTTACTGAGTTTTCTTTTTGCTGTGCTTTTTTAAGGTGCTTTCTGTTGCGGGTACGGAGATTGAATCAGTGTATGGCAGCTTTGTTGTCTTATTTCCTCCCTCGTCAATAGTTCCTTTGCCGGCAGTAATCTGTGTATTTCCCGCACCTTTTGAATGCTTCATTGCGATTATTCCTCCTTAATATGTGGTATAATTATTTTGTGAACAAAACTCGAAAAAATACATAAAAGTTATTGTATTCTGAAACAAATAGGGGACAATTGCAGTATATATATACGATAGCAAATTTACGGGAGCGGATATTAATGAGGAACAAACAACAATTGGATAAATGCCGGCAGCACAGCGGCCGGAGCAAAGGCAGCCATTCCCTGGCAGGCCTTATATTTGGAATAGTATCTTTCTCCATTTCTCTGGCATTCAAAGCTGTAGGATTGGTATTCAGTATTTTGTTTGGATTGCTTTCCGGAATAAGCACCGGCTCCCGCAATTCATTCAGGCCCGGAAATAATCACGGGACACCTATCGCTGCAAAGACAGAAAATGCTGAAGGGGACAATGCCGCAGATTCCATAGCAGAGATTAAGAGAGATAATATAAGGGAGTTCAAAGGCCATCCGGCGGTAAAAACAAAAAATACTGCTGAAGCGGTAGCTGCAGTCGGCGATAAGCAGCCCGGTAAAGGCGGTATCAAGGAATTATATATAGTACTGTTCATTTTTACCATAATACCTGTAATCATTACCCTTGCAATGGGTGAGCTGCTATATGCAGGGGCAATAGGGGCAACCGGTCTTGGGCTTATGCTACTTGCGGGGGCTGTATCCGGAATTGCGGGTAGTCTTAGAAAAAGGGCTGAGGAAAAAGAAAAAGAAGAGGATAAAGAGGAGCAGAAGGGAGATAGCCCCGTAGAAAGCCTTATCAAAGATGCCTTTGAGAAACTGTATGCCATAAGGAAGGACACGGGAAGCATAAAGGATGCTGGAGTCAAGGCAAAAATCGAAGCTATATGCTGTACCGGAGAAAAAATAATAGGTGAGGTGAGGTCCAACCCGGAAGGCCTCACTCATGTTAGAAAGTTCTTCTATTATTATTTGGATGCCTTCAGCGAAATAGTGAAAAAATATCTCAGGCTGTCAAACTTCGGAGAATCCTCTGAAGAGATTGGCAACCTGATAGCCGAGACGGAACGGTCCTTTGAGGACATAAGTGAAATATTTAAAGATCTGTGTGAAAAGCTTTTAGAAAAAGATATGATGCACCTAAAGGCTGAGATTAATGTAATAAGAAGCGGCAATTAGAGTAAGTGAATGGCTATCGGTGCAATTTCCGGCACCAATAGCCATTTTATTTTCGGCAAAGCCGCATTTTCCCTATATATTATTCAGCTTGTCGGGATTTAGCACATCCAGCTCTTTTAGGGTAAATATCCCATCTTTTCTGACAAGCACACCGTCAAACCATATTTCCCCTCCACCATATTCCGGGGTCTGTATGTTCACAAGGTCCCAATGGATGGCGGATGAATTTCCATTATTGCATTCTTCATAGGCGGCACCCGGGGTAAAGTGGAAGCTCCCCTTTATTTTTTCGTCAAACAGTATATCCTTCATCGGTTTCGTAATATAAGGATTGACTCCCAATGCAAATTCGCCCACATACCTTGCGCCCTCGTCAGTGTCGAACACCTTGTTAATTTTCTCTGTGTTATTTGCGGTGGCTTTGACGATCCTGCCATCCTTAAATTCCAGTCTTATGTTTTCATAAGTGTATCCCTGATGTTCCGAAGGTGTATTGTATGTTATATAACCGTTGACTGAATTCCTAACGGGGGCAGTATATACCTCTCCGTCAGGTATGTTGCGCTTGCCGTCGCATTTTTGTGCATGCAGTCCCTTGATGGAGAAGCTCAAGTCGGTGCCTGCACCCTTGATCCTGACGCTATCAGTCTTGTCCATTAGTTCTGTCAACGGTTCCATGGCCTTGGACATTTTTGAATAGTCCAGGTTGCATACATTGAAATAGAAGTCTTCGAATTGCTCTGTACTCATATTTGCCAGCTGGGCCATTGCATTATTGGGGAATCTCATTATGCACCATTTGGTATCCGGGATCCTGATATCAAAATGCACAGGCTTATACCAATTGAGCTGATAAAAGTCCAACTTGTCATTGGGAATATCCGACCAGTCAGAAGAGTTAAAAGAACCCCTTATACCGATATATGCCTGCATCTTCTTCATTCTTTCCGCTTCATAATACGCAGTGTTGCGCATATTCTCAGCATCGGTGCCCAGAATCAATTCTCTCAAAAGAGCCCTTTTCTTTACTGCCAGGTAGGGTTTGCCGCCAATCCTGTATGCTTCCTTGATAAGCTCCGAAGCCAGGTCTTCACCGGAGTCATATAATTCGATTAGGATATTCTCTCCGGGTTTAAGTTCTACTGAGTAGTGCAGAAGATTCTTAGCCATTTGTACAATTCTGGAATCTTTCATTTACAATGTACCCCCTCAAAATAAAAATATTATCAGATTATCTCCGTCAAATATAACCATAAATAATTATAACTTTTCAATGGTTATTTGTAAAGATTTATAGATGAAGTGTATATTTTTGAAAAGTCGCCAAATAATAAGCTATATGTTTTTCACAACATAAATACAAAAAATACAGTATTCAATGGGCATTTGTGTAATTGGGCGCCAAAATACAGGCGCTTCAGCACCTTCCTTGCGCATTATGTGTGCAATGCGCCGGGAGAATTTGATAAATCGTGAATGTCTCCGGGGGTGAAATAATGGGTGCTATAGAACAGGCATACGGCAAATCCTTCAAGACAGTATTGTGGGCTGTGAACCCTCTAAAAAAAGTATTTCTAAAAACTCTTTGCAATGTTCATGTGTTCATTAATGAGCAGGCTTTTGAAATATTGAAAAATGACGGACATTACAGAACCTATGAGTTCTATATCCCATATAAAGACCATCTTCGGAAGGGAGTCGTATGGGCCGATCAGGACTTCAAAAGCAGGGAGCATTTCTATAATCCTTACACTCAGAGGGGGCTGTACGGGTGTAAATCGTCTATGCAGCGATTTGGCAAATATTATGGATGCGCTCTGGTGCATTGGGATTGCGGAGATAAGGAAAAGGCCATGTTCTATCTTGGAGCGGCACTGCACCTCATCCAGGATTCAACGATACCCCAGCACGGGAGCATAAAGCTTTTAAAGAGCCACAGAAAATATGAGCGATGGATCCACAGGGTCCATGACAGTTTTTTTCATTATTCGTCCTCTGCCGGGGGCATATACCTGGAAAATCCTTTTTTATACATAGACCGAAATGCCAGGGAAGCCATCGAAGCATATACCAGGTATTCCTTAATAAAAAACCCTTCTGAGAAGTTTTTCAAAATAGCAAGCCGTACTTTTCCACTGGCACAAAAAACCACAGCCGGATGTCTGATGAATTTTTACGACAAGGTAAATGGATAGTCATATCAATGGTTATTATACTTTTATTGCCTCTTTAAGGGGGATAGCGGAATAAAACGGATATTTTATACCCGGTATCGGTCTCAATATATAAAACATTAGCATTTCACCACTTTTTGGATCCTTCCCGAACACATTTTCCGTGAAAACTTCATAGTCTACATGTTTCAACAATTCACGCATAGGCATATTTTTGAAGAGGCCAAAGCCTTCAACATCAGGAAGTCTGTTTTTCATATACTCTTGTATTTCCGCTTTTACAGAGGAGTGATCGAACCTCCTTATCATTTCGGGTATGCTCCTGCTTCCGCTATAAAGCAAGAAGTCCAGCTTTAGGTATTCATTAAGAAGATCAAGCTTTGCGGGGCCGAGCCTGTCAGTGTATAGCCCGACAACAAACTGATGCAGTATGCTATATAGTTCGCAAGTATTTCTGTTGGAACTGAAATACTTGCCTGTGTTCCAATAATAGGACAGAATTCGGTAAAAATCGAAGGGGGACTCCGATACAGCAGGCAAAAGGAATCTAAGGGTGTTCTTGAATCTTCCGCTGTTGCAATACAGTTCAAGAACCCTCTCTATATCTTTCAATAACAGAATATCTCCATAGGACATCCATTTATTTTTGATAATTTCATAGGGAGGAAAATCGTGGTGCTCCATACCGTATCCCGGGCACTTCCCCCTTATTCCGGAACCCTTCAGAAGCTTGAGAAATCCTAATTGAAGCATATCTGCGCCGAGGCAGTATACGTCATTAAAGGACTTTTCAAAGCTTTTTATATCCTCATAGGGAAGGCCGGCTATAAGGTCCAGATGTATATGGGCATTTTTGAATGCCATCAGCTTTTTGACATTTGCACAGACCTTGTCAAAATCCATTGTCCGCTTTATTTCCGATAAGGTATTCTCATTAGTGGACTGGACCCCTATCTCAAACTGAAACATTCCGGCGGGTGCTTTTCCCGCGGCATTCAGGAAATCCTCGTCAATGAGGTCTGCAGCTATTTCGAAGTGGAAGTTTGTGGCTACGCTGAGGCCTTTTATATATTCCATTATAGCGGCAGATCGCGGCTTATCACAATTGAAGGTCCTGTCAACAAGCTTGACCTGCTTTATTCCGGCATTAATAAAACTCTCAATATCCTTTCGGACCCTATCCATTGAAAAGTACCTTACTCCGTTTATTGTGGAGGAAAGGCAATATTGGCAATTGAAGGGGCAGCCTCTACTTGTTTCATAATAAATGATCTTATTTTCAAAGCCGTCAAAGGAATCATAAGGAAAAGGGATGTCATCTAGCTCTGCAATATAGGGCCTTGGAGGATTGACAACACATTTTCCGTCTTTCTTGTAGGCTATCCCTTTAATATCGGTGATGCCCTCTTTTCCGTCTTCAAGGCAGCAAAGCAGCTCCCTTAGTGTTTCTTCCCCTTCACCAGTAACTACATAGCTAACAGAGGCATTGCTTCTGAGGATATCTCCGGGATCATAGGATACCTCAGGGCCTCCTAATACTATCGTCACCTCGGGTCTTGCCTTTTTAAGGCTGCTGCAAAGGTTCAGCACCAGGCTTATGTTCCATATGTAGCAAGAGAAGCCGTATATGCCAGCTTTGCTCTCATACAGGCTTTTTAATATGCTGTCAATACTATCGTTTATACTGAACTCACAAATACTAATGTCTGCTGCCCGGGTACTGCAATATTTCTTTAGGTATCTGACAGCCAGATTTGAATGAATGAACTTGGCGTTTATTGCACATAACAAAACTTTATGATGCATAATGGACCTCCGGAAAATATACTAAAATTCATTATAATAGTATTATACAATTTACTACAAAGTTTTAGTATATTAATGTGGAATTTGTATATGCATATCTGATAGAATAATATATAGGCAAAATGGGCCCTAAGCCTAATGCCCATTAAAATATTCCGGCCAACGGGGTGTTTATATGAAGGATAACAAGAGCCTAAAAAACAAAACGAAAGAAATTGCATCAATTTTATTTGAATTATACCCTGAAGCCACTTGTTCACTCAGCTATGAAAAGCCTTATGAGCTGTTGATTGCTACCATTCTTGCGGCACAGTGCACTGATGTGAGAGTGAATATTGTGACTCAGGATCTTTTTCGGAAATATACTTCTGTTTATGACTTTGCAGCTGCCAATCCTGAGGAATTGGAACAGGAAATTAAGTCAACCGGCTTCTATAGGAATAAAGCAAAAAATATTATAAGCTGCTGCAATAAGCTAATAAAAGATTTTGACGGCAAGGTGCCCGGTAATATGGAGGAATTGACAAGTCTTCCGGGAGTCGGAAGAAAAACTGCAAATGTGGTATTGGGCAATATATTCGGCATCCCTGGAGTAATTGTCGATACTCATTGCAAGAGGCTGGCCGGGAGGATAGGCCTGACGGATAATGATGACCCGGAAAAAATTGAATATGACCTTATGAAAATAGTGCCTAAAAAGGACTGGACAGCTTTCAGCAATAGCCTTGTATACCATGGAAGAGCCATATGCGATGCGAGAAAGCCAAAATGCGGACTGTGTTTCATTGCCCAGGATTGTGACTTTTTTAACAATAATCGGAGTAAAATGAAAAATGACGGGGGTAAATGGCCCAACTTGTAATATTCGCTAATATTCCAATTTTTAATTAATTGAATTATGTATTATAATATTATTGCAGGAATATGCATTCCTATAACGAAATAGACTAAGGGTGTTCAGTTTGCATTATATTATGGTTTTGATTATTGAAAAAGGTGGTGAGGTATTTGACGGCGGAAATCATCAAACAAATTAAAGAGATTGAGCTTGCGGCCGAAGAGAGAATCAAAGCTGCACAGCAAAAAGCCAAAAAAATAATACTTGATGCGGAAGAGGAGGCAGGTAGGATAGTTAAGGAAGCTGAAGACCGGGAAATCAATGCGGGCAGGAAGCAGCTTGAGTCGGCTGAAAAAGAAGCCCATCTGGAAGCAGACGAAAAGAAGAAGAAAAATAGTGAAGTATGTCTGGAATTAATAAATAAAACCGCGGGAAAAATGGAAGAGTCAGTGAATCTGTTGGTTGAGAGGATTGTGAGTATTAATGGCAATTGCTAAAATGAAGAAGGTTACCATAATAGCGCTCCAATCCGAAAAGGGAGAAATAGTCAAGGCACTTCAGAGATTTGGTAATATGCAAGTGGTAAATCTTGAAGGCCAAGTGCAGGAAGGGGAACTTCGGGAGTTGGGGCCGGATGGTGACAATGACAATGTGAACAGGTTGGAGTCTAGGCTTTCTCAAGTCAAGTATGCTTTGGATTTTGTATCCAAGTTTGACAAATCCAAGAAGCCGCTTTTCTCATTCAAGGTGCAAATTCAGGAGTCCCATTACAACGAATACCTGAACAGTGATGAAAAGCTTGATGGCCTTTACGGGAACTGCAAGGCCATAGACGGCAAATTTGCAGAAATTAAGAATTCCGAAACAAAACTTAATAGTCTGATTTCACAGTTGAGTCCATGGAATAATTTAGATGCGCCCATAAATGATATTAAGAGCACCAATAATGTGAATATAGTGATGGGATCCGTTCCCATAGAGAATTCGGAAGAGTTCCTGAAATTGATGGCAGATGCGGGTGCAGATACATACGTGGAAGAAATAAACAAGGATAATAAGAATAACTACTTGGTCGTTGCTTACAATAAAAGCGATGAGGAGAAGATAGTACCTTTATTAAAGCAGGCATCCTGGTCAAAAGAGGATCTTGGATATCTGGAAGGAACCGCAAAAGATAATATAAGCAGAATCAACTCGGAGCTGAAGGAACTTGAAGAAAAGAAGCAGGGGCTTACACGGCAGGCGGAAGACCTGATTTCCTATAAGGAATACCTACAGGTACTGTTTGATGCACTGACCATCGAAAGGGACAGGAGCAGCATAACAAAAAATTTTATCAAAACAGAGAAAACCTTTATGTGCTACGGCTGGGTTCCTGAGAAGTCAGAGAATAGCCTTAAGAGGGCAATAAGCAGCATAACCGATAGATACACAATGCAATTTGAGGACCCGGGCGAGGATGAAGATTTTCCGGTGTTGCTGAATAATGCAAAATTAGTTAAGCCGGTGGAAATAATTACCGAACAATACAGCCTTCCCAGTTCAAGGGGCTTTGATCCCAATCCTATTATGGCCCCGTTTTTTATAATGTTCTTCGGGATGATGCTAAGTGACGCTGCCTATGGAATAATACTGGCAGCCGGAACTGCATATGCCCTGTTCAAATTGAAACCTGAGGGAGGGCTAAAGAAGATATTGGGTCTTATGTGCCTGGGCGGCATATCAGCCTTACTCTGGGGGGCGCTATTCGGAGGCTGGTTCGGAGAACCCCTGATCAGGCCTTTGTGGTTCAGCCCTTTGGATAATCCGCTTTTTATGCTGATATTCTGTATAGGAGTCGGGATCATACATCTCTATATAGGGATGGGGATACAGGCATATATAAGCATAAGAGACGGCAAGCTGCTTGATGCACTGTTTGATCAGGGATTGTGGTATGTATTCCTGACAGGTCTTTTGCTACTTGCAATTCCCCAGACGGCGGCTGCGGGGAAATACATGGCGATAATTGGAGCTGCAGGGTTGGTGCTGACCCAGGGAAGAAGCGAAAAAAATATTCTAAAGAAGCTGGTCTCCGGCATTTTGAGCTTATATAACGTTACGGGATTCCTAGGGGACGCGCTTTCCTACTCAAGATTATTTGCTCTTGGTTTGGCAACGGGGGTCATTGGCATTGTTATTAACTCAATGGCTCTTATGCTGGCGGGAAGTTTTATCGGTAACATATTTATGGTAGTATTCCTGGTGTTCGGGCACACCTTTAACATTGCAATTAATATATTGGGTGCCTACGTTCACTCAAGCCGCCTGCATTATGTGGAATTCTTCAGTAAATTTTATGAGGGTGACGGACTGCCCTTTAATCCCTTTAAGATCAAAACAAGGTATACCGAGCAAAAGTAAGATCCTTTAAGTTTAACAAATATATTATAAATTTTAATGGAGGCAGATAAAATGAATATTATGGAATTAATGGGTGCGAATGCAGGTTTGTATCTGGCATTTGCGGGTTCCGCCATAGCCGCAGGATTTGCAGGCAGCGGATCGGCACTTGGCGTAGGAATAGTGGGACAGGCAGCGGCAGGGGTTATTAACGAAGACCCCAGCAAATTCGGCAGGACCCTGCTCTTGCAGGCAATTCCCGGAACGCAGGGCATATATGGATTGTTGGTGGCTTTCCTTATCTGGAGCAAAATAGGTGTATTCGGCACATTGGCTGATGTAACAGTACACCAGGGATTGATGCTGCTTATGGCCGGCGTTCCCGTCGGAGTCGTCGGATTTTTCTCCGGATGGTATCAGGGCAAGGCAGCGGCATCAGGCTGCAGCATTGTTGCAAAAAGACCCGAAGAAATGGCAAAGGCAATGGTTTATGCGGCTATGGTTGAGACCTACGCAGTACTTTCGCTGCTTGCTTCATTCCTTATGCTGAATGCGATTAAACTTTAAGGGAGTGGCTTAAATGGAAGGGATAGAAAAGATCAAAGGCAAAATCATACAGGATGCTGAAAATAGGGCAAATGAGATTTTGGACAAGGCCAGGTCCCAGGCTGACGAAATAATAGCAAAGGCAAAAGTGCAAGCGGATATTAAGGCTAAGGAGTTAAGCGAAAAAAGCCTTCATGCTGCAAGGGAAAAGAAAAGAATTATAAATTCAATGGTTGAACTGGATATGAGAAAGGAAATCCTTGCTGCCAAGCAGGAGGTTATTGAAAAGGTTTTTGGGCTGGCATTGGAAAGGCTTAATAATCTTGAAAAAAATAAATATGAAGAGGTAATACTAAATATGCTCATGACTTCCGTTGAAACCGGGGATGAAGAAATTATTATGTCTGAAGCGGGGAAAAGCAAGCTGTCTCCTGAATTTATCAATAAGGCAAATGATTCTCTGGGAAAGCGGGGTAAAGTGAAGAAACTAAGCATTTCCAAAGAAACAAGGGATATATCGGGGGGTTTTATATTGCTGAAAAAGGGAGTTGAAATTAATAATTCCTTTGAGGCAATTTTAAGGACATGTAGGGATGAAATTGAACCAAAGGTAGCTGAAATTCTCTTCCAATAGGGCAGCTTGCTGGAAGAAAGGAGGATAAGCCATATGGGTGAGAATATGTACCTCACTTCTGTTACCAGAATAAGAGCTTTAGAAACAAAGCTTTTGAGCAAAAATGATGTTGCAAGGCTTGTTGACGCAAAAGATGCAGAAGAGGTAATAAAAATCCTTAATGAAACGGACTATGCAGGTTCAATTTCTGAGATGAATGGAATTGAGGACTATGAGACCATACTCGATAAGGAAATTTCAAAATGTTATAAACTTATAAAAGAGATTTCTCCGGTACCGGAACTGACAAACATATTCATGCTGAAGTATGATATACATAATCTGAAAGTACTCCTGAAAAGCGACTTTTTGGGGGAGGAAAATGATGCCCTCCTAAGCGATATAGGGACCATATCTGTGGATAAATTAAAAGAAATGGTCAAAGGAAGAGATTTCAGATTTATGCCGTTCATTATTAAGGAAGGTATTGAAGAGGCTATAAATAGTTTTACCGTTGACAAAAATCCTCAGATGATTGATATCATACTGGACAAATGCCTTTACAATTTGATGTTTACAATTGCTGAAGAAAGCGGCGATGAATTCTTAAAAGAATATGTCGGAATGCAAATCGATCTGAACAATATTAAATCCTTTATCAGAATTAAAGCTATGGGATATGGACGAGATCTGTTGAAAAGGGCAGTGCTTGACAACGGCAAGGTTGACTTCGATTATTTGAGTGAGATATTTGAGGAGCCGGTGGACATATTGACAGATAAGATGTCATATAAGGAATACCATAGTGTAATCGAAGAGGGTATAACCGACTATGTAAAAACAAAATCCATCACCAGATTTGAAAAGCTTGCGGACGATTTCCTTTTTGAAATTGCGAAAAGGGGCAAGTACGTCCCGGCAGGAATAGAGGCTTTGGTGGGGTATATGGCAGCAAAAGAAAATGAAGTTAAAATCATAAGGATCATAATGGTCGGAAAAATTAATGAGATTCCCAATGAATTGATTAGAGAAAGGCTACGTGATGTATATGTATAAGATTGGAGTTATAGGAGATAAAGACTCCATACTTGGATTCAAGGCTTTAGGCATATCAGTATTTCCGACCGCCAATGCAAGAGAAGCCAACCGGCTTATCCACAAACTGGCAAAAGAAAATTATGCGGTGCTTTTTGTGACGGAACAGCTTGCCAGGGATTTGGATGAAGCAATAAACGAATACAAGGATTCTTTGACTCCGGCTATAATTATGATTCCCAATAACAGGGGAACCCTGGGGCTGGGAATCGCAGGCGTCAGAAAATCAGTAGAGAAAGCCATCGGTTCAGATATATTATTCGGGAAAGAGGGTTGTTAGTTTGAACGAGGGTAAAGTTGTAAAGGTGTCAGGGCCCCTTGTTATTGCAGAAGGTATGCAGGATGCGAAAATGTATGACGTTGTTCGTGTAAGTGATAAAAAGCTTATAGGGGAAATCATAGAAATCAGAGAGGATAAGGCTTCCATACAAGTTTATGAGGAGACATCAGGTTTGGGCCCCGGAGAACCGGTTATATCCACCGGAGAACCTCTTAGTGTTGAATTGGGGCCGGGGCTTATCGAGTCGATATTTGACGGTATTCAAAGGCCCCTGGAGGTAGTGAGGAGTGCCTCCGGCGACCATATTGCCAGGGGAGTGGAAGTTGAAAAGCTCAACAAAGAGAAGAAGTGGCATTTTGAACCCGTGGCAAAGCAGGGAGACTGCGTAGTTGCGGGGGATATACTTGGAACAGTTAAAGAGACATCAATTGTAGTGCAGAA
>CAYURW010000045.1:0-19864 GCA_964447145.1 uncultured Clostridiaceae bacterium | reverse complement strand
GTACTTCCTGCCTCCGAAGGTCTTTATCATGGCAGCCGGGGCGCTTGTTGGAGCCATACTTGTATTTTGGCGATATGAAATAGGGGTATTTGCCGTTGTGGGAGCCATACCCTTAGCCCCGACCACAGCCCTTCTTGGGCTGGTGCTTGTTACTTCAGCAGCTTATGGAGCAAGGCTTCTCATGGACAAAACAATAAGGTTCAGAGTTACAGGATTGGACTATTTTGTAGTGCTGTTTGGGGTTGTGCTAATATACAGCACAATAACATCATATACTCCTTCCTACAGTTTAATTGAATTTCTTATATATGCAGCCTGCATAATTTTCTATTTCATACTGGTAAATACCATAAAGACAAGAGAGCAGCTCTATGCCATGATCGCGCTTCTGGTGCTTTCCACGGCTGTTATTTCCGCATATGGGCTTTATCAGATAAAGACCGTGGGAGCTACTTCGGCAGCCTGGGTCGACACGACCCTGTTTGAAGATATTAAAGCTCGGGCAGGCTCCACCTTTGAAAACCCCAATGTTCTCGGGGAATACCTGGTACTGGTAATACCTCTTGCCCTGGCTATGCTGTGGGGACAGAGAGCCTGGACCTCAAAGCTTATTACATTGGGGATAGCCTTCGTAATGCTGATATGTCTGGTCTATACTTATTCAAGGGGGGCATATATCGGGTTGATACTTGCTTTTGCATTATTTGCAGTACTTAGGGACAGAAGGTTTGTGATTCTCGGGGTCGTCGGCCTTATGATGCTGCCCCTAATAATGCCTCAATCAGTAATAAACAGGTTTGCAAGCATAGGAAACCTTTCTGATACATCTTCATTTTACAGGATCTCTGTATGGCTTGGATCTTTAAAAATTGTAAAGGATTATTGGCCCTCGGGGATAGGATTGGGACTGGAACCCTTTAAGCTTATTTACCCTAAATACTCTCTCAATGCTGCCTATGCGCATCACTCCCACAACATTTACATTCAACTCCTGATTGAGATGGGTATTGCCGGATTTGTGATGTTTTTTGCCATGGGGGCCGTCTATTATAAAACAATGCTTGCAGGTTTTTACAAAACCGGAGACAGGTTTATTACGACTTTTATGATAGCTGCTGTTGCAGGCATGTCAGGATATCTGGCTCAGGGAATGGTGGAAAACATTTGGTACAACAACAGGGTGCTTCTGACTTTCTGGGTCATACTGGCATCCGGAATGGCAGCCAAAGCCCTTATATCGGAGGATGAAGGGATGACGGAGCTATGATAAAGGTAATACATGTATTAAGCGATATGAAGATCGGCGGTGCCGGGGTTTGGCTCTTGAACCTTCTAAATGCGGCAGATACCGGAAGATATGATATAAAGGCGGTGCTTCCAAAGGGAAGCCTGCTGGCAGACAGGGTGAGGGATCTGGGATTCAGTGTTATATCTGTGGACGGAATGGGGGACAAGTCTTTTGATGCAGGTGTGACGGGAGCTTTGATCGGCATTTTCAGGAAGGAAAAGCCACAAATTGTTCATACTCATGCATCATTGTCTGCCAGGCTTGCAGCAAAATTTGCAGGGGCAAAGGTTGTTACCACAAAGCACTGCATTGACGGCAGGAAAACAGGGATAAGCAGATTTGCCTACTCGATTTTGAACAACTCCTTTAGTGATGGCATAATAGCCGTTTCGGCTGCAGCGAAGCAGAGCATGGTCAAAAACGGTGTTTGCGAGGATAAGATTTCTGTGATATATGGAGGGATAAGCTCTGTCAGGGAGCTTGATGCCGATGGGAAGGGTATCATAAGGAGAAAATGGGGTATTGCAGAAGATGAGATAGTTGTAGGAATTGTTGCCCGGCTTGCGGAAGTAAAGGGGCATAAATATTTTATTGATGCGGCAAGCATCATTTCCCGGGACAATGGTAGGGTGAAGTACCTCATAGCAGGCATTGGCCCGATGGAGCAGGAGACAAGGGAGGCTGTCCGGAGGGCAGGGCTTGAGGGGAAAGTTGTTTTTACAGGCTTTTTGGAGGACGTATATGAGATATTCAACATTATGGATATCAATGTTATTTCTTCTTTATCCGAAGCTCTCTGTCTGTCCCTTATTGAAGGTATGCACCTGGGGAAGCCGTCTGTAGCTTCCAATACAGGGGGAATACCAGAGGCAGTGAAAGACGGATACAACGTTCCGGTAGGGGACTCAGCTGCGCTTGCAGACGCCATTCTTAAGCTCATAAATGATGCGGAACTAAGAGCTGTTATGGGAGACAGGGGCAGGAAGCTGGCGGCGGGTCAGTTTACTTCCGGTGTAATGGCCGGGAGCATTGAGAGGTTGTATGAAAATATTATTAATAATAAAGGAAGGGTATAGGGTGGGCATATGGCTTTAATTGATGGGAAGGGAAGACTGTTCGGCAAAATAAATATTATAGACCTGCTGATCGTATTGCTTATTATAGTGATCGCCGGAGGGGCATATCAGGTATTCCTGGGGGGGAAAAGCAAGCAGGTGATCGAAACCAGCAAAGTTATCTATGAATTTGAAATAACCAATATTAATATGGACTTTATTGACGCAATAAACCCGGGAGACCCCATAAGGGACAATGTAAGGGGAAATGAGCTGGGTACGGTGGTTGGCAAGGCCTCAAGAAACGCCACAATGCTGAATGAGGATATAATAAACGGCAAGTATGTTATAGCCGATGTGCCCGATATGTACGATGTAATAATAACTATAGAGGGGCAGGCAAATATTACCCCTGCCAATATAATAATAGGCGGTGCTGAAATAAAGGTAGGCAAGAAATTTTCCATAAAAGGTAAGGGATATGCAAATCAAGGCTTCGTAACAAAAATCACATTGGGGATGTAGGGGGGCGTAAAAATGATTCTGGATGAAAAAGGAAGACTGTTTGGCAAAATAAATATTGTGGATTTTGGGGTACTGCTGCTTGCGGCTGCTCTTTTAATTGGGATATACTACAGGTATTTCGCCATTGACAGGCACAGTAACGCTGCCAGGTTCGACAAGCTGGAGTATACTGTGATGCTGGCTGAGGGAGTCAGACAATACTCTGTGGATGCTATAATAGTTGGAGCAGATATTTATGATGCAAAGACAGATACCCCCATGGGCAAAATAGTGGACAAAGAGGTTATCCCTGCGGTGGAGCAGCTTACCAGAGCGGACGGGACCGTGGTATGGGCCGAAAAGCCCGGAAGGTTCAATGTGCGTGTAACTATACAGGTTCCGGGAGTGGAGACAAAATACGGCTTCAGGGCAAACGGAAGGCTGGATATAAACAGGGACCAGCAGCAGGTACTGGATACTCAAATGATAGTAATGGAAACAAAAATAGTGGATGTAAAAAATTTGAGCAAGGCACAATAAGGAACTGCACAGGCCGGAAACAGGGCTTATGCCTTATAAACCCCGCCCATTTCACCTTCCCTCCAACAGGCCGATCGCAATTTCCGCATTTTCATATGCCTTTTGCTTAAGGACTTTGTTCCTCTCCGCAAGCTTAATGGCTATTTCCGATTTATTGCTCCAAATCTCGTCAATAAGTCCTTTCAGTTTTTCAAAGTCCAGGTTTTCGACGTTTCCTCCCGAAGGCTGGTCCACATATTCCAAGAAACCCTGCACCTTGGGATCATATATTAATCCAATGACAGGCACTGCAAGGCTTACAGAGTATATAAGGGCATGGAGCCTCATCCCCAGTACCAGATCCATTTTTTGCATTATTCCGAGGATCTCGCCGGCACTGTAAATATTTTTTATAATAAAAGGGGCATTCTCAGTTTTTGAGGCTATGTCCTCTGCAACCGAAAGGTCTGCGGGAAAGTGCAGGGGGACGAACAATGCTCCTGCGTTGTATTTTTCTTTCAAATAATCGGCCGTGCGGGCGATTATCCGGCTATAAACCTCATAGCCCTCCCATTTTCTAATGAAAAATCCAACTAAAGGGCCTTCTTCGGGGATCCCTTCTTTTGCGAGTATTTGCCTTGTTCCATCAAGGTCTGCCGGCTCTAAGCCCAATGCCGGGTCCGCAGTAATGACTATTCTGGGTTTGGTGATCCCCATTGCTTCCAGTTCCAGGGACGAGGTCGCTTCTCTCAGGGTGATCACGTCCACTGAATTTATTATTTTTGAGGTAAAGTAACGGTTCACGGGTCCGGCGACCGGCCCGATCCCGTTGGCATACAGCATGACTTTGAGCCCCAGGAGCTTTGCAAGGCAAATTGTGGTCAAATAATAAAAAAGGGAGCGCGTACTGGTAACGTCCTGAATAAGATTCCCTCCGCCGTTCAGGAAAAGCTTTGTTTTCCTCATTGTTACTATCACCTTGAAAAGGTTAAAACGATCAATGGAATCTACCCCATAATTTGCGGCGGTTGCCTCCGGGGTTTTTGACAGTACTACGATCCGTATATTATTTTTTATACTTCTCAGGTTATCTATAATGGCTGCCAGAATTGCATCGTCGCCGCTGTTCCTAAAACCGTAATAACCCGAAATCATAACATCATACATAGGTTTATTCCTTTCTCAAGGACTGTACATTTTTGGATAGATATCATTTAATAATATTTCGAGCATCTTGAAATGCTTTCTTGATTTATAGAATACGCCAAAGGTTGTATTTTATTTGCGATCCAAAAGCTGCAAATATACCTCAATATTGTCCTGCACCATTCTCTTTACTGAATAGCTGTTTTCAATGAGGCTGCGGCCAAAGTCCCCCAGGATTCTTCTTTCTTCTTTGTCCATCTTAATAACCTTTATTATATCCTTCATGAATCTTTGGCTTTCGGCCCTGCTTTTTCCGCGGCCCGAAAAATTGGACTCTGCTGCGGCTCCCAGGCTGTCTTCATTCAATATCCCTATATAGCCTTCATTCCCTGCAAGTATAAGAGGTTTGCCGGCAGAAAGGGCCTCCAGGGAGGATCGGCCAAAGCCTATGAACAAATCAGCTAAAGCGGTAAATTTGTTTATATCGGTTCGGGGGCCGGTGAGGGAAATTACTTTCCGACCGATGGATTTATTTATACCTTCTGCCTTTTCTTTAACCGGACTCAGAAGATTTCCGCTGCCTACCATAATAACCTTGAGGTTTTGGATATTTGCCGCAAGCTCCGGAACAATTTCCAGGAGCTTGTATATTATATAGCTTCTGTCGCTGTCAAATCTGCTTATATACACTATTTTGATGTCTTCCGGTTCAAGGCCCAGCTCTGCGGCGATATCCGAGCAATCAACGGAAGGAGAAAACTTATCAGTGTCAATTCCATTGATTGTAACCTTGATATTGCTGTCATCGATTTTGTAGTTGTCCAGAAGGTATTTTCTTATGTCTTCGCTGACAGCTATGGTCTTCTGGCCCCAATTGGTTATATAGCGAAGCCCGTATCCGGTTTTCCAGGTACCATGGGCGGTAGTGACAAAGGGAAACTGCATTTCTTTATGAAGCAGCCCGCATATAAATCCGGGAATGCGCGCATGGGCATGTACCAGGCTGATATTTTCTTCTTTTATAATATTTTTCAGCTGGGTATATGCTCTTATTACGTTATGGGGTTTTTTGTTGTCCAGGGGAACATGATACACTTTAATATTGTTGTCGGTGAGCTCCTTTTCGTATACACCCCCGGCGGAGACCGCAAAAACATTGAAGCCGGCCCGGGAAAGCCCCTTGGCAAGCTCGGTTATATGGGTTTCTGCGCCCCCTATGTCAAGCCGCATTGCAGCAATCAGTATATTGTAATTATTCATATACTCCTCCGGATATGTAGATGGCCCTCCGGGCTTACTTATCTTCTATTCGCCTTATTTTTGATCCCAGGTTTATAAGCTTTTCTTCAAGCCTTTCATAACCCCTTTCGATATAGCTTATATTGCTTATAGTGGTTTTGCCTTCTGCGGTCAGCCCTGCAACTACCATTGCCGCCCCTGCCCTGAGGTCGGTGGCATAAATCGGTGCCCCTGTAAGCTTGGAGACTCCTTCTATTACAGCCACACGGCCCTCGATTTTTATTTTTGCCCCCATCCTTCTCAGTTCGTCAAAATACTTGAATCTGGATTCAAAAATACTTTCGGTCACAATGCTGGTTCCCTCCGATACAGACAGCAGGACACTCATGGGCTGCTGCATGTCCGTGGGGAAACCCGGATAAGGCATTGTCTTGATATTTACTGCTTTTAATCTTCCTGAGGCCCTGACCCTGATAGAATCCTCATATTCGATAATTTCAGCACCCATTTCCCGAAGCTTTGCCGATACCGCATCAAGATGCGTAGGAATAATATCCCTTATGAGCACGTCCCCTTTGGTTGAGGCTGCAGCTATCATATAGGTGCCTGCCTCCATCTGGTCGGGGATCACGCTGTGCTCGCAGCCTCCCAGAGATTTTACCCCCCTGATTTTGATTACATCCGTACCTGCGCCCTTAATGTCTGCACCCAGGGCATTGAGAAAGTTGGCGGTATCTACGATGTAGGGCTCTTTTGCCGCATTCTCTATGGTGGTAATGCCATTAGCCGTACAGGCAGCAAGCATTATATTTATTGTGGCTCCGACACTGACCACATCCAGATATATCCTTGCGCCCCGAAGTTCGTCGGCAGTCGCCTTAATAAACCCGTGGGATATTTTCACTTTCGCCCCCAAGGCCTCAAGACCTTTAATATGGAGGTCTATAGGGCGGATGCCAATATTGCAGCCTCCGGGGAAGGGCACCTCCGCTTTTTTGAATCTGCCTAGGAGAGTGCCCAGGAAGTAATATGAGGCTCTCATCCTTTTTGCCAATTCCGGATCTATTTTGTGGGTGGTGATTCCGGAAGAATCGATAGAAATTTTGTCATTTTCGTGTATATGTATTTTACCCCCCATTTGTATGAGCATATCCCTAAGGTATGTGACATCTTTTACCATAGGGAGGTTTTTTATGGTACAGGGCGAACCTGCTAGAATTGCAGCAGGAAGTATTGCCACCGCTGCATTTTTGGCACCGCTGATTCTGACCTCCCCCGAAAGTCTCTGGGACCCTTCTATAACTATTTTTTCCAATACATCCGACCCCTTGCAATAAATTTGGAGATGTTCCAAGTTTTACATTCACATTATAACACTATTGGCCAGGATTTGTAACGTGGGTTTTAAACCTTATTATAAGAGGCTATGCTATGCTATAATAATAAGGTGCATACCGTAATGCAATATTCACAGATAGGATGTGCGTTATTATGTTTGAAAAGGTTGAAATACTGGGAATAAAAATAGATAATGTAAATATGGATGAGGCAGCGGGTATGCTGTCGGAATTTCTCGGAATGGAGGCCTGCAGCAAAGTTTTTACCCCCAATAGCGAAATATTGCTTGAATCGGTATCCGACAGAGAATTTGAGAATATTTTGAATAGCGGGCAGCTTGTTGTGCCCGATGGGATAGGGGTGGTTATTGCCTCGAAATTTTACGGCACTCCGGTCAAAGAAAGAATAGCGGGTTTTGATTTGATGATGAGGCTTATGGACATCGCCGATTCCAAGGGCGGAAGCGTATTTCTCCTGGGAGGCCGGGAGGGGGTGGCTGAAGAAGCTGCCATAAGGCTTATGGAGCAATATAGCAGGCTGAAGATAGCCGGAACCCGGAATGGTTATTTTGCCGGCGATGATGAAGGGAAGATAATAAGGGATATTAATGACAGCGGCGCAGACATACTTTTGGCGGCATTGGGGGCCCCCAAGCAGGAGTTTTTTATACACAAATACAGCGAAAGGCTGAAAGTTAGGATTGCAATGGGGGTAGGAGGGAGTCTGGATGTGCTTGCCGGCAGAGTCAAAAGGGCTCCGAAATTTTATCAGAAGGCCGGACTGGAATGGCTGTACAGACTTTTGAAAGAACCCAGGAGGATCGTAAGGGTCATAAGGATTCCGAAATTCATAGCCGTTGCATTTTTTGATGCAAAAACAAAAATTTAAAGCCTTATTGCGAATTGTGGGATTAAAAGGTAAAATGTATTATACCTATTCCAAAATATATGGTCGGAGAAGGAATAATACTCAGGATAGGAGGATCCGAATG
This sequence comes from uncultured Clostridiaceae bacterium, assembly GCA_964447145.1. Classification (GTDB taxonomy): domain Bacteria; phylum Bacillota; class Clostridia; order Lutisporales; family Lutisporaceae; genus BRH-c25. Next base: position 11,784 of record CAYURW010000045.1, on the reverse strand, counting down.
AAAAAGTACAGAGAGCTAGCCCCGGAGGAGCTGATTAACAGGGCTGATTGCAGCCTGTTCAAATTTAATACTACAGCAGACCTAAGCCCGCTGGAGGGAATCATCGGACAGGACAGAGCCGCCGCGGCCATGGAATTCGGCCTTAAGATCAAAAGGCCCGGTTATAATATATATGTCTCGGGAATAACCGGTACCGGCAGAAGCAGCTATGCAGAGTCCATAGTCGGCAGGATAGCCGCAAATGAAAAGGCCCCGGATGATTGGTGCTATTTATACAACTTTGAAAATCCCGACAATCCCATATGCATAAACCTCCCTGCCGGAATGGGATATGAGCTTCAAAAAAGCATGAAGGCACTTGTTAGGGATTTTAAGATCAAAGTACCTCAGGCCTTTGAAGGAGAAGAATACGAAAAACAGAAAAATCTGATAGTGCAGGAGTATCAGAAAAAAAGCTCTGAGCACATGGATACCTTTAGCGACTTTGCAAGGGAGCAGGGTTTTGTTTTAAAAAAAGGCGAACAGGGTTTTGTGACCATTCCTCTATATGGAGGAAAGCCCATAGAGGAAAGTGGATATATAGATATGCCCCATGAGGATAGAAAAAAAATAGAAGACAATTCCTTCATTGTTCAAAGGAAGCTTATGGAGACAATGAAACGCATAAAGGATATAGAAAAGTCGACAAGAGAGCAGATAGACAAACTGGAAGAAGAGATAGCCCTTTCCGCAATAGGCAATCCAATGGCCGAGCTTAGGGAAAAGTTCAGTGGGCTTGAAAATGTGATCGGATATCTTAAGGCCGTGCAGGAGGATATGATACATAATGTAGAAGATTTTAGAAATGCGGAGGACTGCAGGGTAAAGGGGATAGACCTTATCGGAAGGATAGGGGAAAAGGATTCCACCGTCAAATATCAGGTAAACCTGCTGGTAGACAACAAGGATGCAAAAGGGGCTCCTGTTATTATAGAATCAAATCCAAAATATTACAATGTTTTGGGTAAAATGGAATACGAAAGCAACATGGGAGTGATCACTACAGATTTTACCAGAATAAAGGCAGGCTCTCTCCACCGGGCCAACGGAGGATATATAATAATTAATATATCGGATCTTATAAGGAACCCCGAAAGCTGGGAAGGAATAAAAAGAGCTCTGAAGACAGGAAGCATAACCATTGAAAATATATTTCTCATGGCAGGTATTGTATCGGGGAGTATAAAGCCTGAGCCGATACCCCTGGATGTAAAGGTCATTTTGATAGGAAACCCCTATGTATATCAGACCCTATACAATTATGACGAAGACTTCAGCAAGCTTTTCAAGATAAAAGCTGACTTTGACACAGATATGAAAGGCAGCGGAGACAACTGCATGAAATATGCCAGCTTCATCAGCTCCCATTGCGAGAAGAATAATCTTATGCATTTCGACAAATCCGCAGTGGCAGCTGTAATAGAATACAGCAGAAGACTGGCGGATCACAAAAACAAACTCTCTACCAGATTTAACGACATTGTTGAGATAATATACGAGTCCGATGCTTGGGCAAGGATAGAAGGGGATGGGACAGTAACCGCAGGCAGTGTCAAAAGGGCCATAGAGCAGAAATCATACCGTTCAAACAGAATAGAAGAGAAGCTGCAGGAATTGATTGATACGGGTATGGTGCTGATTTCAACCGAGGGGAAAGCCATAGGCCAGATAAACGGGCTTTCGGTAATGGATTTTGGCGGCTATGCCTTTGGAAAACCCAGCAGGATCACGGCAATGACCTATGCCGGAGAAAAAGGGATAGTCAATATCGAACGGGAAGTCGAAATGAGCGGCAGCATACATGATAAAGGGGTGCTTATACTTACGGGATACTTGGGAGATAAATTTGCACAGGATTTCCCTTTGTCAATTTCGGCAAGCATATGTTTTGAACAGCTATATGACGGAGTGGAAGGAGATAGCGCCTCAAGCAGCGAACTATATGCATTATTATCAAGTCTGGCGGAGGTGCCTGTCAAACAATATATTGCTGTAACGGGCTCAGTCAATCAAAAGGGGGAAATTCAGCCGATAGGGGGGGTCAATGAAAAAATTGAAGGCTTTTTTATGACGTGTAAGGCCAGAGGCCTGAAGGGAAACGAAGGGGTCATAATACCGTGGCAGAACGTTGTGAATCTCATGCTTAAGGACGAGGTAGCAGAAGCTGTCAGGGAAGGCAGGTTCCACATCTATCCAGTGAAGAGCATTGATGAAGGCATGGAGATTCTTTCTGATATGGAAGCAGGTATAAAGGGTGAGGACGGCAGCTATCCCGAGAGTACTATCTATTATTCCGTACAGAATAAAATTGAAAAGTTTGCCAGAATAGCCGAAGAATTCGACGAAGCAGAATAAGGAGGGGTACACCAGATGAATACCGCAGCAGCAAGCTACCTGATTTATTTGGGAGTGATTTTTGGGGTTATTTTAATAGCATTATTGGCTGCCGGTCTTTATAGACTCAATGGCAGAATCAAAAAACTCACGGAAAGCACATCGACGATTGCGGAGGGGCAGCTGTATGTAAGGGCTGAAGAAAATGGGGCCTTAAGAGGCCTGGGTAAAAATATCAATGGGCTTGTCAGATATACTAAAAAAATAGTATGCGAAATAGGGGAAATATCAGAAAAAAACAGAGTTATGGCAGAATCCCTTAACAAAAACATAGAGCAGGTGGAAAAGGCAGGGCAGGAGATTGCGGATTCGATATCAGAAGTGGCGGAAAATGCAGGAGAGCAGTCCGGCATAGTTGTTACCACCAGGGAGAAGACACAGCAGGTGGCGGACAACTCAAGGGATATATCCCTTTATGCCAAGTCCACCCAGGATACCGCAGAAAATATGATAACTGTAATAGAGTCCAGCAGTATCGTATTTGAAAATCTGATCTCCAAAATGAGAAATTCTGCGTTAATAAGCTCAAGAATGGCGAAAAATGTTCAGGCTCTTGCAGATAGGGCCGATGAGATAGGCAATATAATAAACGTGGTGAATGAAATCAGTGAAAAAACCAACCTTCTGGCATTAAATGCAGCAATAGAAGCTGCCAGAGCCGGAGAACAGGGCAAAGGCTTTGCCGTTGTGGCCGGGGAGGTAAGAAAGCTCGCTGAACAATCAGCCCGGTCAACTGATGAAATACATAAGCTTATTGAGGATATTACTGCCAGTATTTCCAGTATCACAGAGGAGACAAAGGAAGAAATAAAAAATATATCGCAGGATATAGAATATGCGGATCAATCCAAAAAATCCTTCCAGCAGGTCATTGAATCCACCAAAGAAACCTATGAGGCAGTCAAAAAAATACATGTTCTGGCCAGCCAGTCGACGGGGGCCGCAGATGGTGTAAACGAGCTGATCGATAATATTGCATCCTCATCCCAGGAAGCCGTGGCATTTGCTCAGGAGGTATCTGCCTCTGCCCAGGAGCAATCGGCGGCTATGGGTGAAATGGCCGATATGACGGTTAAGCTTAAGGAGGCTGCTGACCACATAGATGAGCTCCTCAAAGGAGTAATGAACAAGGTAAAAATGCAGGAAAGAGAAAAAATCATGGTATCGGAAGGCTTGGGCATATTAAATGAGACTGTGAAGGAAATTAACGATAAGGGTATCCCTCAGGAGAAGGCAACGGAATTTCTATTGGACTGCAGCAAAAAATATACTCAGTTTGAATACATGGGAATATTGGATACAAACGGGATAGCTGTATCACAGACGGACTTGGAGGCAGGGCCTATGGATTTGTCTCACCGGCCGTACTTCAAGGAAGCTGTCAGAGGCAGGGAATATTTCTCAGAACCCTACATATCAAATTTCTCATATAGATATTGCATAACTATTTCTGTTCCCTTCAGGGAAACATCGGGCACCATAAAGGGTGTCCTCATGGCGGACTTGTGCATAGAGAAGTAGGGAGGCTAAGAATTATGAAAAAAAGCATAATCAGAGATATCTCAAAGTCGGAATCGGGGCATAATAAAATTGAATGGGTGAAGGGACATATGCCCGTATTGTCGGCAATAGAGAAAGAATTTGCAAAAAAGCAGCCCTTTGCAGGAAAGAAGATAGTAATGTCCATTCACCTTGAGGCCAAGACCGCATACCTTTCCAAGGTGCTTAAGGCAGGGGGAGCAGAGGTTTCGGTCACCGGAAGCAATCCCCTGTCTACCCAGGATGATGTTGCAGCAGCACTGGCGGAGGATGGGCTTAATGTATTTGCATGGTATAATGCCAGCCCTTCGGAGTATAGGGAACATCTGAATGCAGCTCTTGATATAGGACCTGATATTGTCATAGATGACGGGGGAGACCTGGTGCATCTTCTCCATGGTGAAAGGGAGTCACTGGTCCCCAAAATAGCAGGAGGCTGCGAAGAGACGACTACAGGGGTGCTCAGGCTTATGGCGAGAGAAAGGGAGGGGCTTCTGAGATTTCCTATGATTTCGGTAAACGATGCCCTTTGCAAGCATCTTTTTGACAACAGGTACGGTACGGGGCAGTCTGCCTGGGATGGCATAATGAGGACTACCAACCTTATTGTGGCCGGAAAAACTGCAGTGGTGGCAGGCTACGGTTGGTGCGGCAAAGGGGTCGCAATGAAAGCCAAAGGATTGGGCGCCAACGTGATAGTCTGCGAGGTTGATCCCATAAAGGCTATAGAGGCGTATATGGACGGTTTCAGAGTTATGTCAATGGATGATGCGGCACCCCTGGGAGACTTTTTTGTTACAGTTACAGGCTGCGAGAAGGTAATTACGGGGAGGCATTTCAAAGTAATGAAAAACGGAGCGGTGATTGCCAATGCCGGCCATTTTGATGTTGAAATATGGAAGCCGGACCTGGAAGCCTTAAGCAAAGAAAAAAGAGTCATGAGGCATAACATAATGGGATATGTTATGGGGGATGGAAGAATAATAAACCTTCTTGCTGACGGCAGGCTGGTGAACCTTGCTGCAGGAGATGGCCATCCAGCTGAAATAATGGATATGAGCTTTGCTGTCCAGGCCCTTTGTGCGGAATATATAGCAAGTAACCAGGGAAGGCTCCAAAACAAAGTATATAAGGTGCCGGGGGAAATAGACGGAAAAGTGGCCCGTATGAAGATTGAAGCTATAGGTATAAGTATAGACAGGCTTACGGAGGAACAGAAGGATTACCTGAGAGGTTGGGGAGAGTAATATATGGATATATTGCTGAAAAATGCACAAATTATTACTCTGAATGAAAATGACGACGTGATACCGGAGGGAAGTATAGGAATAAAGGGTAATAAAATCGAAAGAATTATAACCGGCAATCAGGACATTGAGGCAGAATGCAAAAGGGTCATAGATTGCAGGGGCAGGACCGTTATGCCCGGATTTGTCAATGCCCATGGCCACCTTGCAATGACATTGTTCAGGAATTATGCGGACGATATGAAGCTTATGGACTGGCTTTTCAAAAAGATTTTTCCTCTGGAAGAAAAACTGACCGGGGAAGCGGTTTATTGGGCAAGTCTCCTTGCTATGGTCGAGATGATAAAGAGCGGAACGACCACCTTTGCCGATATGTATTTTTTTATGGAAAACACCGCTCTTGCAGCTTCTGAATCAGGAATGAGGGCGGTGCTGTCCAGAGGGCTTCAGGGGGAGTCCGGGGAAGTTGAAGGAGATTACAGGCTTCGTGAAAATCTGGAGCTTTATAAAAAATATCACAACAGCTGCGGAGGACGGATAAAAGTCAGTCTTGGGCCCCACTCCGTATATACCTGCGAAGGGGCATATTTGAGAAAGGTTGCCGAAATATCAAAGGACAGAGGAATACCTATACAGATACACCTTTCGGAGACAAGGGAAGAGGTGCAAAACTGCATTAGCAGGCACGGCAAATCACCGGTGGCGTACCTTGATTCTTTGGGGCTTCTCAACGAGAATACCATAGCTGCCCATTGCGTTGCTGCAGACGACTCCGATATAGACATACTGGCAGCCCGGAGAGTAAATGTAGTGCACAATCCCGGAAGCAATATGAAGCTTGCCAGCGGAGTTGCACCGGTTGTTAAAATGCTGGATAAGGGTATAAACGTATGTCTTGGAACTGATGGGGCTTCCAGTAACAATAACCTTGATATGCTTGAGGAAATGAGGATGGCCGCTTACTTGCAGAAAGTATACACCGGGGACCCAAGAGCGCTGCCTGTGGACAATGTAATGAGAATGGCGACAATAAGAGGGGCTCTGGCCTTGGGTTTTGAAAATACCGGTACCCTGGAAGAAGGAAAGACGGCGGATATCATTGTTATGAATACCGAGAAGGCCCACTATTATCCCAAGTATAATATAAAATCAGCCATTGTATATTCCGGAAGCTCGGCAGATGTAGAAACTGTCATAATTGACGGCGGACTGGTGATGGACGGCGGCTGCCTTATCGGCCTTGATGAGGAAAAGATATTGTACAAGGCCCGGGAGTGGGCATTAAAGCTGACCGGATGAACTTTAGTATATATCGGTGTATCTATATGGCGAAAGGCGGTTTGTATTATGGATTTGACGGAAAACACTGAATTGGCGAATCTGTTATTTCCGGATGTCAGCAAGACTCCCGAATACTACGAGTTGTTATATCCCGGGAGAAAGCTTCCCCGGGGAGCAAAGGTAACAAGGTTTGCCCCCAGCCCTACAGGCTATGTGCATATGGGGAGCTTGTACACATCTCTGATATCGGAGAGGCTTGCCCATCAGAGCGGCGGGGTTTTCTTTCTCAGGGTGGAGGACACGGACAAAAGGCGGGAGGTAGAAGGCGGAGTTGCCAATATAGTGAGTTCCCTTCTCAGGTTCGGGATCAACTTTGACGAGGGCCGGACGGACACCGGAGGGGAGCAGGGGGATTACGGGCCGTACAAGCAGAGTGAAAGAACAGAGATATATAAGGTGTTTGCAAAGCATCTGGTAGAGAAGGGCCTTGCATATCCGTGCTTTTGTTCTGAGGAGGATTTGAGCAGGACGAGGGCACTGCAGGAAGAGAACAAGCTGAATATCGGTTATTACGGGGAATATGCTGTGCATAGAAATTTTACTGTTGAGCAGGTAAGGGAGGAGCTTTCAAAAGGAAAGCCTTTTGCGCTTCGGATAAGGGCACCCCATGATTCTGAAAGCAGGTTTACGTTTAGGGACCTTATTAAGGGGGACGTGGAAATGCCGACAAATGACCAGGACATGGTATTGTTAAAGTCCGATGGGTTTCCCACCTATCACTTTGCTCATGTAGTGGACGATCACCTTATGAGGACCACTCACGTGACAAGGGGCGACGAATGGCTTTCTTCAGTTCCTTTGCACATGCAGCTCTTTGAAATGTTTGGATGGGATAAACCTTATTTTGCACATATATCTCCTATAATGAAAATTGAGGGTAATTCCAAAAGGAAGCTCAGCAAAAGAAAGGATCCGGAAGCAGACGTAACCTATTACCATGAGCAGGGTTTTCCTGAGGTTTCTGTAAAGGAGTACCTTATGAACCTTATAAGTTCAGGCTTTGAAGGATGGAGAAGGGACAACCCGGAAGAACCCGGCACAAGCTTTAGAATTGAACCCGGAGAAATGAGCATAAGTGGTGCAATGTTTGATATAGCAAAGCTTACGGATATAAGCAGGGATATTATTGCCCGCATGGCTAAAGAAGAGGTATACGATATGGCCCGGAAATGGGCGGAGCAATATGACCCTGAGCTTGGGAGGCTTCTTTCCGGAGACGGGGAATATGCCAGAAATATATTCGGGATCGACAGAGGCGGTGAAAAGCCCAGGAAAGACATTGCAAAGTGGCTGGAGGTAAAACCGTATATTTTCTATTTTTTCGACGGACTGTTTGAAAAGGATATAAAGGATGGCCTCAATTTCCCCGAGGCCATAGGCGCAGAGGAGAGCAGAAGGATTCTTAGGGAATACGCAAAAATCTATGATCATTCCGATAATAAGGATATGTGGTTTGACAGAATAAAGGGATTCTGCGAGACTGTAGGATATTCAAAGGACATTAAGGCCTTCAAAAAGGATCCGGGGGCATATAAAGGGCATGTAGGCGATGTTGCCGGTATTATCAGGGTGGCGGTGACCAACAGGAGGAATACTCCTGATCTTTATAATATAATGCAGGTTATGGGAGAAAAAAGGGTCATGGAAAGGCTTCAAAAATCAGAGTAAACTACCTGTCTTTAGAGGGGGAGAGGAAACCGTGAAAAATGTTCTCATGGAAGTGGACGGGCTGATGTTTTGTCAAACGAGGTTTGAGTATCTGGATCTGATACTCAGTATGGAAAAGGCTAATGGGGATTTTGTATTTGTATGGCCAAAAGAACGGCATATTGAATCCATACGCCGTTTGGATGAAATGCATATAACCATAATAAACACTGCTTCAATGGAACTGGCAGGTTATATGATACTTGCAGGCATAGGGGGAGAGGACCTGGCCATGGAATTCAAGCGCATAGTCATAGCCGATAAGGGAAAGGGATATGGGCGTGCAAGCGTAAGGTTCGTAAAGGAATATTGCTTTGAAGAGCTAAAGTGCCACAGGCTTTGGCTGGATGTCTATACGGACAATGAAAACGCAATCAGCCTCTACAAAAGTGAGGGCTTTGTCCAGGAAGGGCTGCTCAGGGAATGCAAAAAGTCCGGGGAAGGATATCGCTCCATGGTGATAATGTCAATGCTTGAACAGGAATATAATGACTAAAGCATACTGCTCATTACCGGATAATCTTCCGCACCTGAACCTCCGGTCATTGGTGCAAATTCATAATCGGCAAATACTGCGCGCATTACTGCAGTGTTGCCGTATTTTTCTCTAATTGAGTCTATTGCGGCATCAAGGGATTGTTTTTTACCCGAATATTTTTCATCAAAAATGGATGTCTGCATATATTCATCGCAGCACAAATCCGTGACTCTTACCCCAAGGTGCCTTATATTTTCACCTTTCCATGCCTCCCGGAACAGTGACACCGCATTGCTGTATATTTCTCCGGTAATATTTGTTGCATTGTATAATTTGCGCTGATGGGTATAGCAATTAAGCCCGGAGGTCCTGATCTCAATGCTGACTACCCTGCAACACGATCCGGATGCCCTGAGACGGAATGCAACAGATTCTGTCAATGACAGCAGCACCTTATAGGCTGTCTTATGATCTGTAACATCAAATCTTATGGTTGTGCTGTTGCCGATCCCTTTCATTTGGAGAAAATAACCCGGGTGCAGGGTGGATTCATCAAGGCCGTTGGCATAGCACCAAATCAGGTTCCCATGGGACTTCAGCTTGTCTCTCAGCAGCTTTATGTTTGCATTTGCCAAATCTCCTATAGTTGCAATATTCAAATCCAATAACTTTTTTTGAGTTTGACGGCCTACCATAAACAGATCACCTACGGGAAGAGGCCACATTTTTTTGGGTATTTCCTCCTGCCAGAGAGTGTGGACCATGTCCGGCTTTTTTAAGTCCCCGGCTATTTTGGCCAGAAGCTTGTTGTGAGAAATGCCTATATTTACCGTAAAACCAAGCTCTTTGCGGATACGGTCTTTAATTAGGCAGGCTGCCGTCACAGGGTCCCCAAAATGGGGCTCCAGCCCGGTATAGTCTAAAAATAACTCGTCTATCGAGAATTGTTGCAAAAGGGGTGAATACTCCTTCATAAGCTCATACAGTGCATTGCTGCATTTCATATACAAGTAATAATCGGGAGGCACAATAACCAATTCGGGGCACTTCTGTTTTGCCTGCCATATGACCTCACCTGTTTTGATTCCGTAGTTTTTTGCGGGGATGCTCTTGGCCAATATGATGCCGTGCCGGTCTGCCTGGTTGCCCCCCACGGCGGAGGGTATCTCCCTGAGATCGGTCTTATCGCCGCCCTGTATGTTGTAAACTGCCTGCCATGAGAGAAAGGCCGAATTCACATCAATGTGCATAATGGTTCTGACTCCGGACATAAGCACCTCACTATCAAATCTTATAAAGATACCATTTGGACGTGTCTATTTCAAATCTGAGCTCAAAAGGCCGCAATTGGTTGCCTATACATGTCTGACAGGTGAATTTCACCATTTTGTTGCCCGCAAACTTGTCAATATCCTTTTTTATTACCCTGTCAACCTTTATAGTTACAAATTCTTCGCTGTCATCAAGATACCTGAACCTAAGGGGCGCAGGATTGCCTTCGAAGTCAAAAAGAACTATTGCCTCGATGGGCTTTCTTACTGTCTTCATTTCCGCACCTCCCATATGGAATGTTTCCTTATATATGGTGTTTTAATATTATCACGTTTCTTTTCCGGGATAAACTCCGCTATAGCGCCATATAGGAAGATTCTGCCGGGTTATCTGGTTAATTCATGAAAATTAAAGGTATATCTTAGAATATTATACGAACGTGCGTTCGCATTAAATAAATGTAACCAAACATAAATGTGTACATAGTATATAAGTGGAAAGGTGAACAACCTTAGTAAGTGCAAATGCAAATATGTACTGATAAATTCCGGGTATTCTGTCTAAATGAGAAGTAGCAGGGTCGGATTTTTATGAAAGGAGGTTTGAGCTGTGACATGCGGTTTTGGAGCAGCTAACCCTGCAGCTGCAGGGTGCGATAAGCCACCTCAGCCGGGTGGGGGATTTTTCGGATTTAATAGCGCATGGATTTGGATAATATTACTTCTGATATTTATATTACCGCGCTTTGGCTTCGGCGGGCTCGGCGGTTTGGGAGGGCTATTCGGCGGGTTTGGCTGGATTTGGATTCTGATATTGATAATTTTCTTAGTCCCCGGTATCCTGCCCGGTTTTCGTCCCGGCGGGTTTGCCATATAGAAATTGCATAATATAAGGAAGGGAGGTGAAAATATGGCAAACGGTATCGCAGCAGCCGGATGTGGTGTTCCTGCAGTAAATCCTTTTTTGGATATGTGCAAGAGCAACGGTTTCCTTATACTGCTCCTGTTGTTTGTGCTTCTGGCATCGTGCACAACTCTGGGCAGGGAGAAAAACTTCTTCTTTATTATAATACTCGCTATAATCGCCTTTGGCGGATTTGGAAGAACTTTCGGTTTTGGAGGAGCGGAAGCTATTGTATAGTACAGTAGCAACAAAGAATCGGTCTGGCCTGATAAAAATCCGGTCAGGCCGGATTTTTTGTAACCAAATATAAGCATGTACATAGTATGGAAGTGGGAACGGATGTCGATTATACGACCCTTCCCCGGATGCCATAACTCACCTCAGCATGAAAGTGGGCACTATCGCTCACTTTCATGCTTTTAACGGGAAACTTGTCACCAAATCTACGCCTGTACATATCATGATATTGAAAAAGGGGTACAAATTCAATCGGATGCAATGCACTAAGTTCTGCGTCAACAAAACACATACTTAAAGCTTATAAGCGTTTATACCGGAAAGGAGGTGTCAATATGGTTGATGGAGTAGCAGCAGGAAATGTTTATGGTGGAAGTAACTTTGATCTTCTTCGGAGCAGCATAGGAGAGACTGTGACAATATTTACTACAAGCGGAGGATTATCCGGTTCAGGTTTTACAGGAGTAGTACTTGCTGTAAACCAGTGCTTTGTCAGGCTCATTACTCACATAGGGCCGGCTCCGAGCTGCGCATTGGGAAGCTGCTGCGGTGTGCCCGGCAGCTATGGAATGGGCAGCTATGGAATGGGCAGCTATGGAATGGGCAGCTATGGAATGGGCAGCTATG
>CAYURW010000044.1:0-19997 GCA_964447145.1 uncultured Clostridiaceae bacterium | reverse complement strand
CGATATACTGTTCATTCTCCATAGGGGGTATGCATGATATAGTGCTGCGTCGCATCATAAGCAATATCCGCTTTAAGCCCTAAGCATATCCGACAGTGTTTCCACTTATAAGCGTAGCTTTTCTACACTGTCTATTCTGGCTACACCTCCAACATATATGCTTCCGTCCTCTATGTTTGCTTTTGCATAAATATGACTGGGGCTATCCATAAAATAACCCTGTTCTATCTTGTACATTCTGTTGTATTCAAATTCTATGTCATTTCTTATGTTGTAATATAAAAAGGATGCATTAGAAGTCCCTGTCGCACTTTCCTCTTCAATGCCGACTATAGGGGCAAAGTTCCTGCAGCAAAAATCCGAGCCCTTCTGAATTGTTTCACGTGAAACAATGTGAAGCCCGATTAGATTATGCTCTCTGCATACCTCTATTAATTTATTTCTGTTCACACTAATCTCTCTTAATGCTTTTACTCCCTTTACTTCCAGTATTATATCCTTAAGGCCCGTAGAGATTACCTCAATCATTCCGTTCCTGTTTGCAACTATTTGTTCAGCTTTCACATCCACTATTTCCACTATTAAGCTCTTGTCCAGCTCCATTACAATTTCGGGCTTTTGCATTTGTATCAGAATAATATTTCCCTCTATCAATACCTTAAGGTTCCCTGCTTTTGTAAGGTGAAAGGCTATGCCTTGTTTCAGGTATTTTAGTTCCTTTAGGATTTGAAATGAAGCAAGGGCGGCATGCCCGCATATGTCAACCTCTTCTTCCGGTGTAAAATATCTTATGCAATATTTATTGTTTTTACTTTCTGTAAAGTCTATAAAGGCTGTCTCAGAAAAACCGTTCTTTTTTGCTATTTCCATCATCTTATGCTCCGGAATTCCCTTATCATCAAAAACAACGGCAGCTTTATTTCCTCCTCCGGTCTCCGATATAAAGGAACTTAAAATGTATTGCTCCATAAAAAGCCTCCTATCCCCTTACCCCGTAAAAACTCTTTATTCCTCTTCTGTTTGACTTTCTTCCTGGTTGGTATTATATCATTATGATGCTCAAAACAATTCAATATACGCAATTTAGACGGTCCGGTTTTTTTCCAGCAATTCCAATATTCTGTCAAATTCATCATTGCTGTAATACTCAATTTCTATTTTCCCTCTGTTTGTTTTGTGATGTATTTTTACCTTTGTACCCAATGCTGTTTTTAATCTTTCTTCTAATTGCTTAATTTCAATTTTATAATCAACAGGATTTGGTTCACTTTTCTTTTTTGGTTTTGCCTCCTGGGCTAATTTTTCGACCTGTCTGACATTTAGTTGCTGGGCTATAATTTTCTCAGCCATTTCCATCTGCCTGTTCTTTTCGGTTATCCCAAGCAACGCCCTTGCATGTCCTTGAGAAATTTTTCCTCCCGCAATCATATCTCTGATTTCCTGAGGAAGCTGGAGCAATCTCAGAGAGTTTGCTATGGCCGGTCTGCTTTTCCCAATCTTTCTTGATATATCCTCTTGAGTCATATTATATTCTTCAATAAGGCTTTTATATGCTACCGCCTCTTCAATTGCATTCAAATCTTCCCTCTGAAGATTCTCTATAAGGGCAAGCTCCATAGCTTCAAGATCAGTACACTCCTTCACTATTGCGGGAATAGTTCTTTTCCCCGCAATTCTCGAAGCCCTCCATCTCCTCTCCCCAGCCACTATCCGGTAGTTGTTCCCGTCTTTCCTTACAATTATAGGTTGAACAACTCCATGCTCCTTTATGGATTCGGACAGATCCGCCAGGGCATTGTCATCAAAAGTCTTTCTTGGTTGTCCCTCATTTGCTTCAATGTCTGTTATCCTTATTTCAATAACTGAGTCCTTATCTGTTTCTGCGCTCTCCGGTATTAATGCACCAAGCCCTTTCCCAAGCCCTCTTTTGTTCATCATTTATATCACATCCTCGCTCAAATATATAAATTCTTCGGCCAAATCCAAATAAGATTCTGCACCTTTCGATTTTATATCATATTCAATGATTGACATTCCATGACTCGGCGCTTCTGCAAGCCTTACATTTCTGGGTATCATCGTTGTATATACTTTGCCTCTGAAGTACTTTTTAACTTCATCCACCACTTGTATGGAAAGATTTGTCCTTCCATCAAACATGCTCAATACTACTCCCTCTATCTCCAAATCCGGATTAAGGCTCTTCTTTACCAGCTTGATAGTATTCACCAGCTGTCCTACACCCTCCAATGCATAATATTCGCATTGTATAGGTATCAATACACTGTCTACAGCAGAAAGGGCATTTATTGACAGCAGTCCGAGAGAAGGGGGGCAGTCTACAAATATGTAATCATATTCGGATTTGATCCTCTCTATGCACTCTCTAAGTTTCAATTCTCTTTTTTGTATTTCTGTAAGCTCGATTTCAGCTCCCGCCAATTGCACGCTGGAGGGTATAATAAACAGATTGTTCCTTTTCGTTTCGATTATACAATTTTGGGGGTCCTCTCCGTTTATCAGCATGTCGTAAATTGTTTTATCCAATGCTGTTTTGTCTACCCCTATTCCACTTGTTGTATTGCCCTGAGGGTCAATATCTATCATGAGCACCTTCTTGCCTTTGTCTGCAAGGCATGCCGACAGATTTATGACAGTGGTAGTCTTCCCTACACCGCCCTTTTGGTTAAACACAGCTATTGATTTGGACATGGTACACACACCTCTCATTGAACAAGTTTTTTGCATAAATGCAAAAAACCTTCATAGAATCCTGCTACACATTCTGCGAAAATATGCTTGCAATTGCAGTTAAAATTAATGCAAGGCGGAACAAATATATTATATATTAATCCCATATATATACTATATCAGATTAGAAAAATAAATAAAAGGACATGCTGAAGCAAAAGTGAACATATGGTAATAAGGGGGATTTGCATGCTGAAGTCGGTAATGTATACCTTTTTTCTAATATTTATAGCCGAGCTTGGCGATAAGACCCAAGTGGCTACAATGCTGCTCTCTGCAAAATCAAATTCCGTAATGGCGGTATTCATAGGGTCCAGCTTTGCATTGATATGCTCTTCTTTTATGGGCGTTTTTGCCGGTGCTTACATAACAAAATATGTCCCGCCTCATTATATTCAAAATACAGCCGGAATCCTATTCGTTGCAATGGGAATACTTATATTGAGCGGAAAAATATAGGAGCGCCAATCATGCGCTCCTATTTCTCTATGCATTTTTTGGTATTTTGAGTGTCACTTCTATAAATCCGCCTTTATCGATCTGTTTATATTCAATATGACAGCCGCATTTGAAAATCTCTTTGCAGGTCCTTTTTATCGTATTTATATAAATATTATAATTTATTTTACCTTTTATTTTTCTTTTTTCTGGCTCCTCAGCAGCAGCGGCTGCTTCATCCAGCATCTTATCAACCAGGTCTTCGGACTTTTTTACATTCATTGACTTTTTGATTATGTTAACAAGAGCCTTTTCTCGCAGGGCTTCATCCGGAAGCTTTAGCAGCGCCCTTGCATGCCTTTCAGTTAGCCCGTTCTCCAATAGGATCTTTTTGATGTTGTCTTTCAACTTCAGGATCCTAAGCTTATTTGCCACAGTAGATTGCTTCTTGCCTACCTTTTTTGCCAGCTCCTCCTGAGTCATTCCGTGATCCTTTATTAAACTCTGATATCCCTCTGCCTCCTCAATAAAATTCAAATCCTCCCTCTGCAGATTCTCAATAAGTGCCATGACCGCCGAGTCCTGCTCCGCCACTTCAACTACAATTGCCGGCACATGGCTTTCTCCTGCAAGCTTTGAAGCTCTGACACGCCTTTCCCCCGAGACCAGTTCAAAGCAGCTTTCCCCGATCCTTCTAACGTTTATTGGCTGCAAAATGCCATATTCCTTTATTGATGAAGCCAAGTCCTCAATAGATGAACCGTCAAATTCTTTTCTTGGCTGGTATGGGCTTGGAGCTATATCATCAATAGGTATGCTAATTATTGCCTTGCTAACTTTCAAATCTAAAATTCATCTCCTCACCCTGTATTTATATTATTATCTATTCGTCATATTTTCCTTTCTTCCTGCCAACAAACGGTTGATTTTGCTTGCTTTTAGCTCTTTTTTATATTACAAATTACTATCTTTTTTAACTAAATTATCGGATTTGCTGATGGTTTCCCCGGTTTTCTAGGGTATTTTGTCGGAGTGTCAGAAATTTTCTCGATTATTACTATGCTATGCTTAATATCACTTAAGGGTAATATGAAATGTTTGATTTCCCTTACCGCTCCGCCCAGGATCCTTATGGCTTTTTCTGCTTTCCTCATCTCCTCTTCTACCTCCGGGCCTTTTTGACATAGAAAATATCCTCCCCTTTTTACAAAGGGCAGGCAGTACTCGCACAGAACATTCATTGATGCCACAGCCCTGGACAGCGCTATATCATATTTTCCCCTATGACTCCCGCTGCTCCCGGCTTCTTCAGCCCTTGAGTGAATGGCGGAAACTCCTTCCAATCCAAGAGATTTTATTACCTCGTCCAAATAAATAATTCTCTTATTCAGAGAATCAAGTAGAGTCATTTTTACCCCGTTCTTTAGTATCTTCATCGGGATTCCGGGAAAACCCGCTCCGGTACCGACATCTATAATATCCATTCCGTTTCTTATATATCCGGTAGATATACAAGTGGCCGAATCCAAAAAATGTTTTATTATTATTTCCTTTTCATCTGTTATTGCAGTGAGATTCAATTTCTCATTCCATTCCAGCAATATCTTCTTAAATACAATAAGCTTTTCAATTTGTTCCTCGGATGCCTCAATGCCCAGAATCTTCAGCCCATCAATCAAAGCCTTCCTATTTTCCGGATTCTCCATCTTCCCGATTCCTCCTTAACTGTTCAATATATACCATCAGAACCGATATATCAGCAGGGGATACCCCTGAAATTCTAGATGCCTGGCCTAGGTTTTCGGGATTCATATTATTAAGCTTTTGCACGGACTCAAGGGAAAGCCCCCTAACAGCTCCAAAATCAATGGCCTTGGGTATTTTCTTGTTCTCCAGCTTCTTAAACTGCTCCGCTTGCTGCAGCTGTTTTTTTATATACCCTTCATACTTCACCATTATTTCTATTTCCTCGGCCATCTCCCCGTCTAATTCCGGCATATCCTCGTCAATTTCTCTTAGTGTACAATATTCTATCTCCGGTCTCCTCAAAAGATCGTAAATACTTATACTACCTTTAATATCCGAGCTCCCTGCCCTCTTCAGATACTCCCCTACCCTGGAAGTCATTGAAACAAACTTTTTCTTCATCCTTTCTATCTCTTTTTCCACACTTTCCTTTTTCTTAATAAACTTTTTATACCTTTCCTCTGTTACCAGGCCTACATCATAGCCTTTCCGGGTGAGCCTCAGATCTGCATTGTCCTGCCTCAGAATAAGCCTGTACTCTGCCCTCGAAGTCATGATCCTGTACGGCTCCTTTGTCCCTTTTGTTACAAGATCATCAATAAGAACACCTATATATGCTTCCGATCTGTCAAAAATCAAGGGTTCTTCGCCCCTAAGCCTGAGAACGGAATTTATGCCCGCCATTATTCCCTGGGCTGCCGCCTCCTCATAGCCGGAGGTCCCATTGATTTGGCCGGCAAAAAACAACCCCGATATTCTCTTATGCTCCAGACTTAGTTTGAGCTGTGTTGCATCTATGCAGTCATATTCTATTGCATAACCCGTCCTCATCATGTGGCAGTTTTCCAAGCCCTTTATGCTGTGCAGCACATCTATCTGAACATCCTCAGGCAAACTTGAGGATAGCCCCTGTACGTACATTTCCCTTGTATTCAACCCTTCCGGCTCTATAAATATCTGATGCTCTTCCTTGTCAGGAAAGGTTACTATTTTTGTCTCTATTGAAGGGCAATAGCGGGGTCCCACCCCAATAATGCTTCCCGTATAAAGAGGGGCCCTGCCGAGATTCTTTCTGATGATATCATGGGTTCCTTTATTTGTATATGTGAGATGGCAAGACAGTTGATCAGGCTTTATATCACCGGTCATAAAAGAAAACTTTTCATTGTCGTGGTCTCCGGGCTGTTCCGCCATTTTTTCAAAATCCACTGTCCTGCCGTCAATTCTGGGCGGCGTCCCGGTCTTGAACCTCACGGGTTTTATCCCCAACTCCTCAAGACTTGAAGAAAGCCTGGCTGCAGGGAAAAGTCCGCTAGGGCCTCCCTCGTAGCTAATCTCCCCAATCACTATCTTTCCTCTCAGATATACTCCTGTTGCAAGAATCACACATTTGCATTTAAATATTGCTCCAAGATTTGTCACGACCCCGCTGACCCGGTCATCCTCTGACATTATCCTGACTATCTCAGTTTGCTTGATACTAAGATTTTCCTGGTTTTCCATAACCCTTTTCATTCGTTCCTGGTACATCTTTTTGTCAAGCTGTGCTCTTAAGGCCCTTACAGCCGGACCTTTTTTTGTATTGAGCATCCTTACCTGAATCATTGTTTTATCAACATTTATACCCATTTCTCCGCCCAATGCATCAATTTCCCTTACAAGGTTCCCTTTAGCGGGGCCTCCTATTGAAGGATTGCATGCTAATAGGGCGATGCTGTCAAGGTTCATCGTCGTAACCAATGTCTTCATTCCCATTCTCGCACACGCAAGAGCAGCTTCACTCCCTGCATGTCCTGCCCCAATGACTACAATATCATACTCACCGGCTAAATATTCCATATTATCACCTTACTTGCCTATACAAAATTTACTGAATATCTCATTTATTATATCTTCACCTGCAATGTCTCCCGTTATTGATCCAAGGTTTGACCATGCTTCCCTTACATCTACTGAAATTAGATCTATAGGTATCCTGCTTTCCATGGACAAAATCGCCTCATCAACGTTTCTCAATGCTTTTTCCAAAAGGTTCTTGTGCCTTATGCCTGTTACCAAATTACTTCTGCCGGCATTCAACTTTCCATGGAATATCATCTCTTTTATGCGCTCTTCCAGTTTATCCAACCCATTTCGATTCTTAACAGACATTTTAATAATGTTTTCACTTCCCAAAAGACTACATAAATGCTGATACTCGATATTAATACCTAAATCTATTTTGTTCAATACCCCAATTACTTTTTTTGATTTTACAAGTTCTATTATTTCAAAGTCTTCTTCAATCATTTTGTCGGAGGCGTCCAGCACAAGTATTATAAGGTCAGCATCTTCTATAGCGCTTTTTGTCCTTTCGACCCCGATCCTTTCAACTATATCCTGGGATTCACGAATGCCGGCCGTATCGACAAGCCTTACGGGCATTCCGCCTATGTTCAGATATTCCTCGATTATATCCCTGGTTGTTCCCGGTATCTCGGTCACAATAGCTCTGTTCTCTTTCAGCAATAAATTCAGAAGGGAAGATTTTCCGACATTGGGTCGCCCTATTATTGCCGTCCCCAGACCCTCTTTTACAATTTTGCCCTCTTCAAAGGATTCCAGCAGCGTGCTTAAAGAGTCCTTTGCATTTATCAGCAAGCTTTTCAGGTTAGTTGCGGTGATTTCCTCCGCGTCATGCTCGGGAAAATCTATGGAGGCTTCAATAGAAGCCAGCATGGAAAGCAGACTTTCCATAATCCTCTTTATTTCTTTTGACAGCTCGCCTTTTAGCTGGTTCAGCGCAGCATTGAGTCCTATCCCGGTTTTTGATGTTATAATATCAATTACTGCCTCAGCTTGTGCCAGGTCAATTCTCCCATTCAAAAAAGCGCGTTTTGTAAATTCTCCCGGCTCTGCGATTTCAGCGCCGTTTCTCAAGACTTCTTCCATTACCCTTCTCACGGGGACAATGCCCCCGTGGCAATGGATCTCAACAACATCCTCCGTTGTGTAAGAGTAGGGGCTTCTCATAATAATCGCAAGCACTTCATCCAATACGTTTTCATTCCTGTCCACCGCATACCCGTACATTGCCTTCCTCGAAGGCATATCCTCTATATCAATGCCACTTTTGGGCATGAATACCTTTTTTAAAATATCGATAGATTTATCTCCGCTCAGCCTTACTATGCCGATTCCCGCCTCTCCGGGTGCTGTTGCTATTGCGGCTATTGTACCTTCTGACATTTCTATTCCTCCTGGCGACTTCAGTGTTATGCATACTATATTACATATCTCAGCTGCACCTTTGTATTTATTTGCAACTTTGTATTTATTTGTAACTTTGTACATTTTGTGCTGCAGTGAATAAAGCCCGGCAATAAATTACCGGGCCTGTGGTTATTTCTGTGATATAATGACTTTTCTGTAGGGCTCCTCCCCTTCGCTGAAGGTTGTAATGCCTTCATACTCTTGAAGAGTAAAATGTATTATTCTTCTCTCGTATGGGTTCATTGGCTCCAGTTCAACGCTCTTGCCTGTCTTTTGTACTCTTTCGGCCAATCTCCTGGCAAGTCTCTGCAGTGTTTCTTCTCTCTTTTTTCTATAGTCCTCGGTATCGAGTATTACTTTTACAAAACGTTCCCTGTCCTTGTCCTTGTTAACTATAAGACTTACGAGATATTGCAGTGAATCAAGGGTCTGACCCCTTCTTCCTATTATAACTCCCATCTTTGGTCCGGAGAGATTAATATAGAGGTTCTCATCCTTTTCTTTGATTCTGATCTCGGCTTTTATGTCCATTGCCTCCAATACATCTCTCAAAAACTTCCTGGCCTTCTCTTTTTCCAGTGCAAAATCAGTAATCTTAATTTCTCTGTTTTCCGATTTGCTGTCCCTTTTTTCGGCGGGGGCCTTCTCTTCCTTAAGGGTGACTCTGACCCTCGCGGGTTTGGAACCTATGATCCCGAATATGCCTTTAGCGGGCTGTTCTAATATCTCAACACTGACATTTTCCCTCTCCGCCTTTAGTTCCTCAATAGCTGCCTGAACAGCCTCTTCTACAGATTTCGCCGATTTTTCAACTTCCATATTACCCATTATACCTCCTTTTTAGCAGCTTGAGGCTTTATCATAAAATACTGCTGGATGATAGTAAGTATATTGCCGACTACCCAATAAAGTGCCAGGCCCGAAGGAACATTAAGGGTAATCACACCAAACATAACAGGCATAATATTGGTCATCATATTTTGTGTCTGCTGGGTCTGATCCTGTTTGCCCTTTCCTGTCTGTGCTTTTTTGGGAGTGATCATATTCATTTGGTAGTATGTAGTCACTGCCGACAATACCGAAAGAATGGGAACCCCAAAACCCGCAATCCTTATTAAAGTGGATGACATCTCAGATTGTCCAAGGTCCGTAAGCCACCAGAAGTTTTTGGCTATCCCTTCGTATACAGCTGCATCCAAAAAAACAAATTTGATGGGTTCTCTGATAACATAGAACATAGCTAAAAGTATTGGCATTTGTATAAGCACGGGCAAACAACCTGAAGCCGGATTATAATTATGTTCCTTATACAATTCCATAAGTTTCTGATTCATCTTTTCTTTGTCATTTTTGTACTTTTCCTGTATTTCTTTCATTTTGGGGCTTATTTCATTCATTCTTTTTGTTGATTCTGTCTGCTTAATACTGATTGGAAGCATCAATATCTTTGTCAGTACCGTGAAAATAATTAAAGAATACCCATAGTCTCCTATGAAATCAAATATTATTTTCAACAACATGCCTAATGGCCTGGCAATATAATCTAACAAGTCATTTCCCCCTTATTACAAGATTTTTATAGGGTTTTATGTAAAAAGCGGTTATTAATTCTTTAGGGTACAAATTACGGTACAGGATCATACCCACCGGGATTAAAAGGATTGCACCTTATAATTCTTCTTGCGGATAGATATATCCCCTGAATTACCCCGTGCTTTTCAATTGCTTCTATGGCGTAATTTGAACAAGTAGGAATGAACCTGCACTTCCCTCTTGAAAGGGGAGATATCAATATTTGATACCCTTTTATTATAATAATGAAACACTTTTTCATTTATTCCCCGCTTTTTTGAAGCTTTGCCTTTTTTAATATTGTTATAATACTATTCTCAATTACTGAAAAACCTACAGAGCCAATCCCGGCTCTGGCAGTAAAAACTATATCGTAACCCGATTTGGTTCTGTCTGCATACCGTCTGTATGCTTCTTTCATCTGTCTTTTTACCCTGTTTCTGGTTACACTTTTTCCTATCTTTTTGCTGACCGAAAAACCTATCCTGTTAAAATCTGTATTGTTCCTTATAATGTACATGACAACATATCTATCAACATAATACTTTCTTTCATTATAAACTTTCTTAAATTCATAATTTTTTTTCAATTTTTGAAATGTTGTCATTCTGCCCAAAACCCTTTCATGCAGAAAAGGCCACTAGTAGCGGCCTTATACTGTCAGTCTTTTTCTACCTTTTCTTCTTCTTCTTCTCAAAACCTCTCTACCGGTAGCTGTACTCATTCTTTCTCTAAACCCGTGAACTTTTTTTCTCTGCCGCCTTTTAGGCTGATATGTCATTAACATTTAACGCACCCCCCTGCTCCTGCCTTTGATTACTTATATGATAAAGCATAATTCACCACCATACTATTAAAATTATATAGACATTGCAAGTGCGTGTCAATATAATATTTGAATCCCGGTTCGTATTGAACTTAAACTTTTTATTTGATATTATTAATATATGACTGTGTATAACCTGCTATTTCGGTCGTAATTATCAACAGCTGTGCACAATTTGTGCATAACATCCTAATATTATGTATTAACTTCCATAATATTGTCAATAATCCAATTAATATCTATGTTGGGCATGTGGATAAGTATTATTTTTTGTTGTTGATAACCTACTCTTATTTTCCTTTTATACAGTTATATTAACAATTTATGCACATTTCTATTCATAATAATGATTTCGGATGCTTTGTATGCGGCTATTGCCGTTCCATCGACTAAGGAGGCCGACTATGTATTCTCAAGTAACAGAAATATGGGAAAACACATTAAATATTATTAAGGTTGAATTGACTGAGGTCAGTTTTAATACCTGGCTCAAGGCCATAAAGCCTATTTCCATCAGGGACAGTCTCGCTACATTTTCCGTGCCTGATGATTTTACTAAAGGCATACTTGAAGCACGATACGGAAAATTGATCCAAAATGCATTAAAACAGGTTACTTCTACTTATTTTGATATTAAATTCATTATTTCCACTGAAGATAACTATGCTTTGACAATGAATGAGAGATCTGAAGCAGATCAAAGCGAAGAAGCCGTTCTTTTCTCTCTTAACCCGAAATATACCTTCGAATCCTTCGTAATAGGCAATAGCAATCGCCTTGCTCATGCAGCTTCGGTTGCCGTGTCTGAGTCACCCGCAAAAGCGTACAACCCTCTTTTTATTTACGGGGGTGTGGGATTAGGAAAGACACATCTTATGCATGCTATCGGCCATTACATATTAAAACAAAACAGCAAGGCAAAAGTTGTTTATATATCTTCTGAGACTTTTACAAATGAACTCATTAATTCAATAAGAGATGACAAAAATAACGAATTCAGAAATAAATATAGAAATGTAGATGTTCTTTTAATAGATGATATCCAATTCATAGCCGGAAAGGAAAGTACCCAGGAGGAATTCTTCCACACTTTCAATTCCCTGTATGAAGCTAATAAACAAATAATAATCTCAAGCGACAGACCTCCCAAAGAAATAAGGACTTTGGAAGAAAGGCTCAGATCGCGCTTCGAGCAAGGGTTGATAGCTGACATTCAACCTCCCGACCTTGAAACCAGGATTGCTATACTTAGAAAAAAAGCAAAAACAGAGAATCTTTCTATTTCGGATAATGTTATGCTTCTTATAGCAAAAAAAATTCATTCAAATATTCGTGAGCTTGAAGGGGCACTGATAAGGGTGGTGGCATATTCTTCTCTCACAAACGGAGAAATAAACGAAGACCTTGCAAATGAAGCTTTGAAAGATATATTATCAAAAGTTAAACCAAGGTTTATAACTCCGGATGCAATAAAAGAAATTGTAGGACAGTATTATAATATGAAAGCCGAGAATTTTAACGCAAAAAAACGAAACAAATCAATAGTCCTTCCGAGGCAGATTGCAATGTATCTTTGCAGAGAGCTTACAGATCTTTCGCTGCCAAGAATAGGAGAAGAGTTTGACAGGGACCATACTACAATAATACATGCCTGCGATAAAATATCTTCAGATATAAAAACAGATTCCCAATTAAAATCTATTTTAGAGGAGCTCAAGAGCAAAATTGAGGGTTAGCTGTTATTATTTTGTTGGTATGTTCTTGATAAAATGTTGATAATTTTTTATTCTTTTTTGTTGTTCTTTTTATAATAACAGCTTTTACTAAATAACTCACATTTTATCAACACCACATTCTTTTCTTTATCAATGGGTTTTGCAGCTTTTGCACTTATTAACAGCCCCTACTACTATTACTACTAATATTATTATTTATTTATATATTAAATAAATTTGGGAGGTTATACACAATGAAAATAATGACTACAAAATCTGTTCTGCTTGAAAGTATCAATATTGTACAAAAAGCAGTGCCATCAAAAACTTCTCTCCCTATTCTTCAAGGCATTCTTTTTGATGCGAAAAATGGCAATCTCAGGCTGACAGCCACGGACCTCGAAATAGGAATAGAAACGGTGGCAGGGGTAGACGTAATAGAACCGGGCAAGGCAGTAATATCCTCCAGAATTATAGGGGATATAGTTAGAAAACTCCCGGACTCGGATATAGAAATAGAGACGATGGAAAAAGAACTGGTTAATATTAAAAGCAACGGTTCCAATTTTGAAGTCTTTACCCTTCCTTATTCCGAATATCCTGAACTTCCGGTGGTAAGAAGGGAGAAAGGTATTACCCTCAAACAAAATGAGCTGAAGGATATGATAAGAAAGACCATATTTGCCGTATCCTCTGATGAGGCCAGACCAATACTGACCGGAGTATTATTTGATATTTCTGGGGATAGATTGACAATGGCGGCTCTTGATGGATTTCGGATGGCTGTTAAATGGAATCCTATAATAAATGAAAATGATTTTAGGGCGGTAATTCCGGGAAAAACTCTTTCTGAAATAGGAAAAATAATAGGGGAAAAAGACGAAGAGGCAAGCATTTTCTTCTCAAAAAATCATATACAGGTAAAAATAGAAAACACAATAATAATATCAAGGCTTCTGGAAGGTGAATTTATTAACTATAAGCAAATAATACCTACGGAATACAAAATAAAAGTCAAGGTCTCATCAAATGCCTTAATGGAGGCCTGCGACAGAGCAGCTCTATTTGCAAAAGATTCAAGCAACAATATGATAAGGATCGAGATTAATGACGATATTATGACAATAATGTCAAACTCACAAAGCGGTAATGTTCGTGAAGAACTTGGCATACAAAAAGAAGGAAACGATATAGAGATAGGGTTTAATGCGACTTACCTCATGGATGTTCTTAAAGTAATAGAAGAAGAAGAGATAACTATAGACTTTACATCAAATGTAAGCCCAAGCATAATAAAACCCTTTAATAATGAGGATTATTTGTATCTTGTGCTTCCGGCAAGATTCAAAAAAGATAATTAGTTAAGGAAAACCACCCTCTACAGGGTGGTTTTAATCGGAAAAGTTACAGGGGTGTTGATTTTGTATATTGAGAGAGTAAACCTAAAAAAATTTAGAAATTATGATAACCTTGACATTGAATTATGCAAAGGGATAAATATATTTTACGGAAAAAACGCACAAGGAAAAACAAACATTATTGAATCGATATATATGGCATCAACAGGAAAATCCCACAGAGCACAAAAAGATGCGGATCTGATAAAATGGGAGTATGATGATTCAAAAATAAAAATAGATTTTCAAAAGGAAAACGAAGAAAAATGTGTTGAGATATACCTGTACAGAAACAACAAAAAGCAAATAAAAATAAACGGCACAAAGCTGTGTACGGTAGGAAATCTGTTAGGGAAGCTTAATACAGTAATATTTTCCCCTGACCATATGAAAATAGTAAAAAGCGGACCAATTGAAAAAAGAAGATTCATGGATATAATACTATCACAGGTCAAACCGGGATATTATCATAATCTGGTTCAGTATCTGAGAACTCTGAAACAAAGAAATAACCTGCTGATTGAAGCAAAAACAAATCCGGGCATTCTCAAAACAATAGATGTGTGGGACGAGCAGTTATCTCATTTTGGTGCACGGGTAATGATAATAAGGCATGATTTTATCAGCAAAATATGCTGTTTGGCAGATTGCATCCATGGGAAAATATCAAGCGAAAATGAAAAGCTAAGACTGGTATACGATCCATGCGTCAAATACAGTATCAATATAGAGAAAAACGTCAAAGATAATTTTATTGAAGAACTGAAAAAAACCATTAAAATGGACCTTAGAAGAGGAATAACCCATAAGGGCCCCCATAGGGATGATATTTTGTTTATGATAGATGGCAAGGATATAAAAAGGTATTCTTCGCAGGGCCAGCAGAGAACAGCTCTTCTTTCATTAAAAATTTCCGAATTAAAATATATGGAGGAAGAAACCGGGGAATTGCCTATACTGCTTCTTGATGATGTTTTTTCAGAATTAGACGGAGAAAGGCAAAAATATTTAATGGAATTTATAAAAAGAATGCAAACAATAATTACCTGTACCAATGTGGAATATATTGACAGGCTCAATATGGGGAGCTCAGCGGTGTTTAAAGTATATGAAGGAAAGGCAGAAAAAGAATTTGACTTTTAGTTTCTCTTACAAAAGGTTATAATAATATAGTATGGATATTTGGGTGTGGGGGAGGAAAAAGCATGTTTATACACCTTGGAGGGGATGTTGTAATATCCTTGAGGGATATAATTTCAATAATGGATATTGAATCCAGCAATAAGTCCAATTATACGAGGGAGTTTCTTAAAACTGCAGAGGATGAGGGTTTTATTAGAAGAATATCAAAGGATGAAGAAAAATCTTTTGTACTTGCGGAGAAAGATAAAAAGACAATAATCTATTTATCTCCCATTTCTTCTGTGACATTATATAAAAGGGCAGGATTTATAGATAACATATCGCTGAAGTAAGGGGGAGCAGTAATGACAGAGAAAAAATTCGATAGCAAATATGAAGCCGAACAGATCCAGGTGCTTGAGGGTCTGGAAGCTGTCAGAAAAAGGCCCGGGATGTATATAGGAAGTACCGGGGCCAGAGGCCTCCATCATTTGGTATGGGAGGTCGTTGATAATAGCATAGACGAGGCATTGGTAGGTGCCTGTAAGAATATATACATAACTATACATCCTGATAATTCAGTTAGTGTAGAGGATGACGGCAGAGGATTTCCCGTAGGGATACACCCAAAACTCGGGAAGCCTGCTGTTGAGGTGGCATTGACAGTGCTTCATGCAGGAAGTAAGTTTGGTGGAGGAGGGTACAAAGTATCCGGGGGGCTGCACGGAGTTGGTGTTTCTGTGGTCAATGCCCTGTCTGAGTGGCTGGAAGTAGAGGTAAGAAGGGAAGGAAAAGTATACTATCAGAAATATGAAAGAGGAAATTCCGTTACAGAATTAAAGGTTATTGGAACAACAAAATCAACAGGGACAAAAGTATCCTTCAAACCTGACGACACAGTATTTGATGAAACGGAATACAGTTTTGAAACCCTGGAGTATAGGATCAGAGAACTTGCTTTTTTGAATAAAGGATTAAAGATATCTCTTAAGGATGAAAGGGACAACACAGAAAAGTTCTTTCAATACGACGGGGGGATAGTTTCTTTTGTAAAATATCTAAATAAAAATAGAGAGGTTCTGCACAAAGAGCCCATATATTTCGAAGGAAAAAAAGAAGATACCGAAATAGAAATAGCAATACAGTATAATGATGGATATGCAGAGAGCATTTTTAGCTTCGTCAACAATATAAACACCCTGGAAGGCGGAAGCCATATGCTTGGCTTTAAAGGGGCGGTCACAAAAGTAGTAAATGATTACGGCAGGAAGTACAAATTTATTAAAGAAAGCGACTCAAACCTTATAGGGGAGGACGTAAGAGAGGGTATGTCCTGCGTAATAAGCATCAAGCTTACAGATCCTCAATTTGAAGGGCAAACCAAGACCAAGCTGGGCAATCCGGAAGTAAGGGGAATTGTTGTTGAGAATTTGGAAGGGTTTTTGGAGGAAAACCCTTCAGAAGCCAAGATAATCGTTGAAAAAGCACTGACAGCTGCAAGGGCCAGGGAAGCAGCCAAAAAGGCAAGAGAGCTTACAAGGAGAAAAACAGCCCTTGAAAGCACCACATTGCCCGGAAAGCTGGCGGATTGTTCCGAAAAGGACCCAAGTCTTTGTGAAATATATATAGTTGAGGGAGATTCCGCAGGGGGTTCGGCAAAACAGGGAAGGGACAGGAAGTTTCAGGCAATACTACCCTTAAGGGGAAAAATATTAAACGTTGAAAAAGCGCGATTGGACAAAATACTGTCGAGCGAAATGATAAGGGCAATGATAACAGCCTTTGGGGCTGGAATAAGCGATGATTTTAATATTGAAAAAATGAGATACGGCAAAATAATAATGATGACTGATGCTGACGTGGACGGTTCACATATAAGGACTCTACTTCTGACATTCTTCTTTAGGTATATGTCTCCTCTTATTGATGCCGGCTATGTCTATATAGCTCAGCCTCCTCTGTATAGAGTTAGAAAAAAGAACAAGGACCACTATGCGTATAATGACAAAGAACTGGAAAACGTATTTAAAGAAATAGGCAGAGAAAACTCAAGTATACAAAGGTATAAGGGTCTCGGAGAAATGAATGCCGATCAATTATGGGATACCACTATGAACCCTGAGACCAGAACTCTGCTGCAGGTCACCATGGAGGATGCCATAGCAGCGGACGAAATATTTACCGTTCTTATGGGGGACAAGGTTGAACCAAGAAGGGAATTCATAGAGAGCAATGCCAAATATGTCAGGAATCTTGATATATAAAAAATAAGATACAAGATGCCAGTCGCTGGATATGGGGTTGGTTTGGTGCTTTGACAGCCGGTGATTGTCATATATATTTGTATAGACTTTGGGGGTAGTAAATTTGGATTATGAAAATCAGAGGATAGTACCTGTAAATATCGAAAATGAAATGAAAAACTCATTTATCGATTATGCTATGAGTGTTATAGTACAACGTGCTCTGCCGGATGTAAGAGATGGCTTGAAGCCGGTCCACAGAAGGATTTTGTATGCTATGAATAACCTGGGTTTTACACCGGACAAACCCCACAGGAAATCGGCGACGACAGTGGGTGAAGTTTTGGGTAAGTATCATCCCCACGGTGATGCATCGGTTTATGATACAATGGTCAGAATGGCACAGGATTTTTCATACAGGTATGAGCTTATTGACGGCCACGGGAATTTTGGCTCAATAGACGGGGACAGCGCTGCGGCAATGCGTTACACAGAATCCAGAATGTCAAAGATCGCAGTGGAATTGCTTAGGGATATAGATAAAGAAACAGTAGATTATTCACCAAACTATGACGAAAGCCTTAAAGAGCCAAATGTTCTCCCTTCCCGCTTTCCAAATCTGCTTGTCAATGGAAGCAATGGTATAGCGGTGGGAATGGCAACCTCAATACCTCCCCATAACCTTGGGGAAGTAATTGATTGTGTTATAGCGGCCATTGACGATCCGGAGATTGGGCTTGAGGAAATGATGAAACATATAAAAGGCCCTGATTTTCCGACCGGTGCAATTATAATGGGCAAAGACGGAATAAAAAAGGCTTACTCTACAGGAAGAGGGAGAGTAACCGTAAGAGCCAAGGCAGAAATTGAAGAAATGAGCGGCGGCAGGCAGAGAATTGTTGTCAGCGAGATTCCGTTCCAGGTGAACAAGGCTTCAATGATAGAAAGAATAGCAGACCTTGTTAAGGAGAAAAAAATAGACGGTATTTCTGATCTGAGGGATGAATCCGACAGAAACGGAATGAGAGTGGTAATAGAGCTTAAAAGAGATGCAAATTCAAATATTGTATTGAATCAGCTTTATAAACATACCCAGATGCAGGACACTTTCAGTATTATTATGATTGCACTTGTTAACGGGCAGCCTAAGGTCCTGGATCTGAAGAGCATAATAACGCACTATATTAATCACCAGAAAGATGTTGTAACAAGAAGGACCCAATATTTTTTGAATAAAGCTGAGGCCCGGGCCCATATATTGGAAGGCCTGAGAATAGCTCTTGACAATATTGACGAAATAATAAGCATTCTTAGAAGTTCCAAGAACGTCGCCGAGGCCAAGGAAAGAATGATGAGCAGGTTCAATCTTTCGGAATTGCAGGCTGAAGCAATAGCCGAAATGAAGCTTAGAAGCTTGACCGGTCTGGAGAGAACAAAAATAGACGAGGAGTATCTTTCATTAATTAAGGATATTGAGTATTACAGGATGCTACTTTCCAATGAGACAAAGCTCCTGATGGTTATTAAAGATGAACTTCTGGAGATCAAAAGGAAATTCAACGATAAAAGAAGAACAAAAATAAATGCCGCATCACTGGGTGAGTTTGATGAGGAAGACTTTATTGAAGAGCATGAAGTGGCTGTTACAATTACCCATTTTGGATACATCAAAAGGCTTCCTGCCGACACATATAAAAGCCAGAGAAGGGGCGGAAGAGGAATAACCGGGCTTCAGACCAGGGAAGATGATTTTGTGGAAAATCTATTTATAACCTCTACCCATAATTTAATCTTGTTCTTCACCAACAAGGGTAAAATGTATAAGCTGAAGACCTATGAGATCCCGGAAGCAGGGAGGCAGGCAAAAGGCACGGCTTTGGTCAATCTGCTGCAGCTAAGTGCGGATGAGAAGGTTAATGCCGTTATTCACATAAAAGATTTTGACGGAGGAAAATACCTTATATTTATGACAAAGCAAGGCACTGTCAAAAAGACCGAGCTAAAAGACTACAATACCTCAAGAAATATAGGTATCACAGCTATTAACCTTAATGAAAACGACGAATTGATCTGTGTCAAGCTTACACGTGGCACCACTGAGCTTATAGCTGCTACAAGAAACGGACTATCAATAAGATTCCCCGAGAGCGATGTAAGGTCTATGGGAAGAAACGCGCAGGGAGTAAGGGGAATAAGGCTGAATCCCGGTGATGAGGTCATAGGAATGGACATAGTTGAAGAAGATGCGGATTTAGCAGTAATAAGTGAAAAAGGCTATGGCAAGCGTACGCCTGTATTGGATTACAGAGTCCAGACAAGGGGAGGAAAAGGGATAATTACCTCAAGGATAACCAATAAGACAGGGCATGTTGTGGGGATGAAAGTTGTTAAGGAAAATGATGAAATAATGCTGATTAATTTGTCAGGCATAATTATCAGAATGAATGTGGACGAAATATCAAAAATGGGTAGAAGCACCCAAGGTGTTAAGTTAATGAAGGTTCCAGAGAACGAAAGCGTAGTTTCAATAGCAAAAATAAGCTGCATTGAGGAGGAAGCAGAGAAATAGGACACTCTTTTAGTGAAAATCAATTTATAAAGAATACGTCGGTTTAGCGGCGAATCCCTTTGTTCAATAGTGTTTATATACCGCAAATTAAAGAGGATATCCGGTATCTAATTTTAGGATATTTGTAATCTAATTAACAGATGTCTATACTAAAATGTATAGTTTTTAGAAGAAGCCCGGGATGAATAATAATATTATATATAAATGTTCATAATATAAAGGCCCCTATTAAAGCATTGTCAATGCCAAGAAACGAATCTATTTGGCATAGCATTTCAAAAGGGAGCCTTTTGTTCTACCGGAAATGCAGGTATTACCAATTGACACCGGGCCATGTACATGATAAAGTGTAATTCCTGCTTCAAT
>CAYURW010000043.1:0-20117 GCA_964447145.1 uncultured Clostridiaceae bacterium | reverse complement strand
TAATGCTTATTCCGGTATTGAGCAAGAAGAAGGTGCCCATTGGAATTGCAATCTGCATTTGTGCAGGGATAATGGCGATTCTCGGAGGGCTCGGATTGTACGACTTTGGAGATGTCATAATGGGTATTTTTCTTGATTTTGCCAAAGTGCGGCAGCTTATTATTGTTGCTGAAATATCCATAATGGGTGCTCTTATGAAAAAGTACGGAATTATAGATAATATATTGGATCATTTATCAAAGGTAATAAGAAGCAAAAAAATGATCCTTATGTTTGTCCCGGGGCTGATAGGCATGTTGATAGTGCCCGGAGGCGCTATGATGTCGGTACCCCTAGTCGATCAGCTTGGAGAGAAGTCAAATTTAACCAAGGTCCGCAGGGCGATAATCAATTTGGTATGCAGACACATATCCATGCATTTTATGCCCTACGCAACCGGATTTTTGATAGTGGCATCCCTTGCCCCTCAGATCTCAATTTACAGGCTGATTGCATTGAATAGTGTTTTTGTTGTCATGTATGTTATTATTGGATACTATTTGTATTTAAGGGATATCCGGGAGGATGAAATTTCAGAATACAGCATTGATAGAAAGGACATAGCGGGTCTTCTTAAGTATACCTCGCCGATATATGCTGCTGTGATCCTCAATCTGGCATTGAAAGTCCCCTTTTATTTGGGGATGCTTGCCGCATTGCTGGCCGTTTTTTTGCTTCACCCAACAAGGGCTTTTATTGAAGATGCGCTTAAGGCCTTTAGCTTTAATGTGTTATATGCTCTTATAGGTGTTTTCCTTATTCAGGGGACCATCGGGAAGATGGGTTCGTTGATTTCGACTTTGACCCGGATTTTTGAAGATCCAATGACGGTCATTCCCGGAATAATAATTACTGCGATTTTTTTAAGCGCTACGACCGGTTTTCAGCCTGCTGCCCTCGGGGTCATATTGCCTGTTCTCATTACCCTGCCAATATCAGGGAATTTGCTGCTTTTATACTGTTATTTTGCTTACAATTGGGCATTTATTGGTTACTACTTTTCACCCCTTCATTTATGCCAGCTCTTTACCTGCGAATACCTTGATGTGCAAATGGCCGATCTGTATAAGGAGTATTGGAAGTTCTCAGTATCTCTTGCAGCTGTCGTAGTTATTAGCTATTATCTGATGTCTTTCGTTTTAGTATAACACTTTGGTGTTCTATATCCATAGGAATAGCGCATTCAGCATAAGAATCTTGCATCTTCTATTGTCCAAGGGTTTCCAATACGCATGCCTGTATTGCAGTCAGTCCCTTTTCTTTTATCAGGGCCAGTATCTCAGGGTCAGAGGTGCCCGGCTGAAGCCAGATATTTTCTATGCCCAATTGCGCTGCCTCTTCAACAAATTCCTTTCCCTTTTTCGGAGACACGACCATGTTCAAGACCTCCGGCCTCTCGGGCAATGCCGTCAAATCCGGATAGCATTTGTCGCCGCCGATATCTTCATATATAGGGTTTACGGGATACACCGAATAGCCCTCGGCTTTCAGCCTTTTGTAAATTTTATTGCCGAATTTATCCGGGTTATTGGTGGCACCTATAACGGCCCATATTTTTTTCTCCAGCATCGAGCTCTTGATTTCCGCATATTTATTCAATGATAACACCGCCTATTCTTTTTTATATTTGTTTACTCAAGACAATTTTAACATAAGTGGCTGCGCCGCAAAACAATATTTGATCCCCAGGTAGGGGAACAAGATACAAGATTCCGTTTTCCTTAATCGCCACGTAGCTGAATGAATTTATACTTTTTGTTGCGGAAAATTCATATAAATGCTAATATTATCAAGGAATATCAGGAATCATAATTTTATTGGAGGCTTTACGATGAGCATAACCCTTGAATTTTTCCTGCAGCAGCTTGTATCCAGTCCGGCATTTTTTATCATAACCTTCCTTACTCTCGGAGTCATTCTGGTAAACGGCTGGACTGATGCGCCAAATGCTATTGCCACATGTGTTTCCACCAGGTCAATGGGACCGCGGAATGCTATAATAATGGCGACAGTTTTTAATTTTTTTGGCGTCCTTGTGATGACAATGATCAATGCTACTGTAGCACAGACAATTTACAACATGGTCGACTTCGGCGGAAATTCCAGAAATGCTCTGATTGCACTCTGTGCAGCATTGTTTGCTATAGTAATCTGGGCTACTGCCGCCTGGGCCTTTGGTATTCCTACCAGTGAGAGCCATGCCCTCATTGCAGGCATTTCGGGAGCCGCAATAGCCTTGCAGGGAGGTTTTTCGGGAATCAACGGGGAACAGTGGATAAAAGTCATATACGGATTGTTAATGTCAACGCTTCTGGGCCTAGGTTTTGGATTCCTTTCCGCAAAGCTTATCCAGCTTTTCTTTGGGAGAGCAGACAGGCGCAGAACCATACCGATGTTTAGGAAGGCACAAATTCTTGGCGGGGCGGCAATGGCATTCATGCATGGAGCCCAGGACGGCCAGAAGTTTATGGGAGTCTTTATGCTGGGAATATTTTTGGCCGGAGGACGAACAGGGGTGACGCAGTTTACAATTCCTATATGGCTTATGCTCCTTTGCTCTGTAGTAATGGCAGTGGGTACCTCCATAGGGGGCTACCGCATTATAAAAACCGTAGGGATGAATATGGTTAAATTGGAGATTTACCAGGGCTTTGCGGCTGATCTAGCAGGGGCGGCATGCCTTTTAATTTCTTCATTATTAGGAATACCCGTCAGTACCACCCACACAAAGACAACGGCTATAATGGGGGTGGGCGCTGCAAAAAGGGTCTCAAGCGTTAATTGGGGAATTGTAAGGGAAATGGCAGCAGCATGGATATTGACTTTCCCGGGATGCGGATTGGTCGGATTCCTTATGGCTTATATTTTTATAAAAATATTTTAGCTATATGCTTCGAACCAAATATATAATAAGGACAGCACTGCATTTTGGCAAAGCAGGCACAGCAGATTATAAATAATCTTTGTAAAGAGTTCAGGATAGAGGAGGGAGATTGTAAATGAAAAACAGGAAGAATTTTAATTACTTCGATGCGTTTACTGATTTAGCGGAGTGCTCTTTGAGGGCTTCGGAAATGCTAAGTGATGTCATTCACAATTTCAGGTTGGATATACTTGGGGACAAAGTAAAGGAAATGCATGAAATTGAACATAATGCAGATAGCCAAAGGCATGAGATAATGAACAGGCTTGTGAAGGAATTTCTTCCGCCCATTGAAAGAGAAGACATAATAAGCCTTGCTGATAACATTGATGATGTTGTGGATTCCATTGAAGATGTCCTTATTGGCATAGATATGTATAATGTAAAGGTCATAAGGCCGGAAATAATCAAATTTACGGAAATAATCAACGATTGCTGCAAATCAATGAATGCTGCTTTGACTGAATTCAGGCATTTCAAGAGGTCTCATACCCTGCATCCGGCCATAGTGGAGGTTAACAGGCTGGAGGAAGTGGCTGACACACTTTATATAAACGGTGTAAAAGATCTTTATAGGAACACTAAGGATCCAGTTGAGCTTATGGTATGGACCGAGATATACCTGCTTCTTGAAAAATGCTGTGATAATTGCGAAACTGTGGCAAATGACATAGAAAACATAGTATTGAAAAATTCTTAAAAACCAGCCTGCCCCTTTGCTATTACTATATTTTTCATTGATTTTTCATTGGGACAGGGTTATAATCTAATTAGAGAACATAAATTCCTGAGATGTTCGTTAGTTTAGTAATCTTAAGCCTCAATTTACATTGGGGAGTCTGTGTATTTTACGTGGAAATCGTGCTGGCTCGATCAGAGGGTTGAAGCAGGAATCAGGGCACCCACCTGCTAGGTGGCAGGTTTTAAGATTATGGCTGACGGCATTTCGGGAAGGACATTAAATGCCCATAGGTTATTTTTTCCTGATTAAGGGAATATAATAACACATGGGCATTTTTTTTAGCTTAGCCCAATGCATGCAGATGTTCACTGAATATGGAGGGATTTCTATGTTTGACGAGAAAAGTATCCATGATGAGGTATTCATCCAAAGCATAGACAGGAAGGAAAGAATAATAAAATTTCTAATATCAAAGCTTGGTATCGATCAGGTCAGTGCCAGGGACGATAAGCTTGCCGGAGAGATATTGGAACAACTCATGAGAGAGGAGAATCCGCTGCTTAACGAAATTGCCGAAGATGCGGAGATTTTTCTCAGCGAATCAGGGGATGAGGAAGTAGACCTGATGGATCACGAAAACAGGAGTGTGAGGGATAACGGCTACTATGACAGAGAGAAGGCAAAAGCCTATATTGATACCTACTGGAAAAATTACAACCCCGAATATCCGTCTTTTCATCAGGGGGGTGGGGATTGTGCAAATTTTGTCTCCCAGGTTCTGTATGCGGGCGGAATGCCTTGGACAGATGACAACAATCCCATGAATCACAAGAAAAGTACCAATTGGTACTGCAAGCCGGGGGCAACCAATAAAGACAGCGAAAAGCGGATAACCTTCTCCTGGAAAATAGCGGCAGTGTTCAAGGCACACTGGATCAACAGAGTAGAGGCCCACAAAATATACAGTTATCTGGAAGCTATCCGGAACATGGATGAAATATCCAAGGAGGCATTTCTGGGGGATGCAGTGCAGTTTTGCTATCCCAGCGGAATCCCGTATCACACATTGGCCGTTACGGGGTACAACAAGGATCGGGAATACAACATTAATGATATTGTTCTGGCATCTCACGATATTGACTCCAATGGGCGCTCTCTATACAGGACAATGCTTCAATATCCATCGGACTACAAGCTGAGACTGTATAATATTAAAATGTGGCAATAAGCAATAGCCAATGTGCCGCTTATAATTCGCAACGAGCAATAGGCAGTGAATGATATGCGATAAAGGTCATTGCATAATATACAAATAGCAGGCAACGAGTAATGTGCAAATGCAAGGAGCAGTTACGAGTGAAATTATTCGAGTTGAGCTGCCCCTTTTTATTTTTTGCCTTAATGTAGGGATGTTCTGATATAATATATATAGCAGCGTATGGAAATCATATTATATGAATACATTCACAGAGGGGAAGGGATGACAGAAAAAGGTGATTGTCTATGAAAGATTTGCAAACAGGGGGCAGCTGACAAAGATCAAAACAAGGGAGAATTCATAAAAGGCGGGAGGATATGCAGATTTGAAAAAAAAGATACTGATAGTACTTATTATGGTTGCAGCATCAATCTTTATTGTTGCGGACACTGACTGTTCGGCACTTAATGTATACGAATCAAAAGCAATGGGTTTCAAACTTTATCTCCCTTCACTCCTATCGGTTGATTCCCAATATGAACCTTATTTTGCGCATTTCACTTATCTTCCCGGCAGATTTGAAGCAAAAATTTCTGTGGAGTATTCGCCATACAAGGATGTAGATGGTTATATAAGCCAATATATGTACAAGTATTTATTGGACAAGGAATATCAAAAGGCCAACAATATTGTAGTTTATAAAGATAAACAGGAGAAGATAGGGAACTACAATGCAAGGGTGGTTGAATTCGAACGCAAATCCGATGTGCCTTCTGTACTTGGCAATCAATATTTGCATGTTTTTTATAAATTGAACAATCAAAAATTTATAGTATTTCGCTTCAGGGCCGATGCCCTTATGTATTACAGAAAATATATAGCCGATATTCTGTTTACGTTTAGGACTATACAATCAGATTCATCAGCTCCAACAGCATCACAGCAATTTGAATTAAATATTCCTGATAACTGGACAGCTGAAACAAAGGCCTTGTATGACAGCATATCCTCCGGCAGTGATATTCAATGGGGATATTACTACCCTCCATCTTTGAAGGACCATTTTACAAGGATTGAATCAATAGAAGAAACAATAGACTATGAGTTTAAGACGATTCTGCGCTATATGTATTTTGGTGACGATTTCCCTACAATCTACATGAATCAAGTGTACAGCAAGGGTAAGAATGTGGAATTGACACTTCAGCTTATAAACTATGACCCCAAAAATAAACGCAACAACAGTTTCGATATTTTGGATGGGAAATATGACGACGAGATAAGGAAATTAGCCCGCTCTGCAAGGGATTTCGGCCATCCCTTCTACTTCCGCCTTAATAACGAGATGAATACAACATGGACTCCCTATTCGGGAATAGCTATGATGTGCGATCCGGATATTTTTGTGGAGATCTGGCGGAGGATATACTCGATATTTGAAGAGGAGGGGGTCAATAACGCCATATGGATTTTTAACCCCAATGACAGGGATTATCCCCCGTGCAAATGGAACAAGCATGCGGCCTATTTCCCGGGGGGCGATTATGTACAGATGATAGGCCTGACCGGTTATAATACGGGAGACTATTACAAAAGTGTCACCGGGGAAAAGTGGCGTTCTTTTTCTGAAATATACGGCCCTCTGAACAAGGATTACCTTAAGTTCTATAAGAATTTTCCATGGATACTTGGGGAATTTGCTTCAAGCTCGGTAGGAGGCAATAAAGGGCTTTGGATAAGAGAGATGTTTAAGGACATCAAAAATTACCCGAATATCAAAGCAGCAGTGTGGTGGGGCTATGCGGATTTTGACTACAGGCCGGCAACAAAAGGAACTCCGGCACGGCGGTATTGGCTGGACGAAAAGCCGGAGTATTTAACAGAGTTCAAGAAGGGATTAAAAATGAAGTGAAGCTGCAGGCAAGGCCTTTTTGCAATGTGGGCCTTCTGCAATACGGACATTCTGTAATATTAACCTCTCTGCCATATCTGGCAGTGGGGTTTTTGTTTATTTAAATAACCCCGGCATGTAACATTTTGTCATGCAGATGAATAATATAGAAGGGAATACGTGTAAAGGGGGATCGGATATGGCCAAAGGTTATATCTATGACTATGAGTACAGGCCTGAGTTGATTGTTGCGCCGCAATATAAAATACCTGTTATGGGCTCAGAATTTGAATTGGCGGTAGCTTATGTGCCTTATCAGGTATTTCAGAAGGTTTATGAGCCGATGAAGGGCCTGATGAAAGGAACCATTTTTCCGGAGTTGTGCCGTCCCTATGTAAAGGTGAAAAAGAAAAGGGAAGAATGAGGAAAGGAAGGTATTTTATGGATATTAAAAGAGACAGGCTGGAAATGCTTAAGGAAATAATGTCGATAGACTTTTCTCTGATAGAGCTTAATCTCTATCTGGACACACACCCGTTGGATCAAAGAGCCCTCAGGCTGCATAACGAATATGTGACAGCAAGCAAATGCCTAAGGGATAAATATGAGGAAGAATATGCACCCCTGACCCATGTTTATACAAGCAAATGCCCCTGGGAGTGGATAGAGGATCCCTGGCCCTGGGAGATCAACTATGAGATGGGGGGGTTATAGTATATGTGGGTATATGAAAAAAAGCTTCAGTATCCTGCATGGGTGGAAGGCTGTGATTTGCAGATTGCAAAGCTGCTTTTTGCACAATACGGAGGTCCGGACAGTGAACTTTCTGCAGGACTGAGATATCTGTCACAAAGGTATACAATGCCAATTCCGGAAGCAAAGGCAGTCCTCACAGATATCGGTACGGAAGAGCTGGCCCATTGGGAAATCCTCGGCACCCTTATATATAAAATTGTAGAAAGGGCAACCCCCAAAGAGCTGGTAGATGCGGGAATGGGTCCCAATTATGTACAGCACGGGAGGGCACTGTATCCTAACGATGCAGCAGGGGTTCCCTGGACAGCTGCCTATATTCAGTCAATTGGAGACCCCATTACTGATTTGCATGAAGATCTTGCGGCGGAAGAGAAGGCAAGGACTACTTATGAGCATTTAATCAACTCTACTGAGGACAGAGGGGTAATAGATACCTTGAGCTTCCTGAGAGAGAGGGAAATCGTCCATTTCCAGAGGTTCGGGGAGACCCTTAGACTTGTGCAGGAGCACATGGACAATATGAAGCATCAGAGGTAGTTAAGGGGGGTGTAAAGCCCTCTTTTTTCTTTTTGTGGGATATTTTGTTTTAGCATATTATATGTTAGTATTGAAAAATACAACTGATAAACAATGTATTGAGCTTAAGCTTGAACTAATTTAAAGCCTTTTGTGATTTTATCCAACCGTTTCTTGACTTGGGGAGGCATTACATTTGACAGTTTGATACCGTACTATTTATAATATTGTTAATGATAAACAAAAATTGATGAGAAAGGAAGTGAGAAAGCATGTACGGATATTTTTTGAGGTATTTGTGTATAGGTATAATAATAGGCGGATTAGCTATTGCTTTCAGAGGTAATATTGTGTTCTTATCTGTGTTTATTGTTTTGATGATTTTGATTATTGCAGCGTTATCACTTACTATTGTCAAAACTATTCTAAGCGTGCGGAGTAACTTAAATGAAATTGTTAATGGGCAGCTAAACATTAGTATAAAAAAATCCAAAATTAAGGCTATTGATACAATAGGACAAAAGATTAATGAATATCTTGTTAAAATCCGCAATTTAGTATGCCAATACCAGAACTTCTCTGAGAAGACAATAAAAGAATCTCATTCAATCAGAGAACAAGCAGAAAGTCTTAGAAATATATCAAGCGAAATTGCCTCTACGGTTCAAAACATAGCTGAGGCAGTAAATAGTGAGGCAGCTTCAACGGGTAAGGTAATAGAAGATATTAAGGTATTTAACCAAAGCCTTGGAGATATATATGAAAATGCCAAGATTTCTTCAAATGTTGCTAAGGATTCAAAAATAATAGTTGACAATAGTTTTAAAACCTTCGAAGAAACCTTTAAAAAGGTGGATGAAATCAGGATAAATAATGATAAGGTTCTGGAGGATATGACCCACCTTGATAAGTCAATAAAGCAAATAAGTGTTATAACTGAAACTGTTGAGTCTATAGCTTCTCAAACACGCCTTCTGGCATTAAATGCTTCCATAGAAGCAGCAAGAGCGGGAGAAACGGGAAGAGGCTTTGCAGTAGTGGCTGGAGAAGTTAGTAAACTCGCCGATGATTCATCAAAATCAGCAAAAGAAATAAAGAATTTGATTGATGGAGTTACAGGAGAGATAAATCAATTAACTAGCAATATAAGTATCCAGACAGAGATTATAGAAAATAACGTAAACTTTGCAAGAATAGCTTTGGATAAATCTGAGGAAATAAATAAAGCAGTAAATGAGAATATGAAAGCTGCTGATGAAATAGTGAGGCTGACAGATAATCAAAAAGAAAAGATAATGGGCATTACTGATGCAATGGGAATTATAAATGACAGCACTCAGCAGAATGCGGCAGTATCAGAGGAAATAAGTGCATCTACTCAGGAACAGTTATCAATAATTGAGACAATGTATAATGCCATGGTTGGTCTTAACAATGCAATAGAGTACAGTAATAGTATAATAGAAAAATTTGTCGGAGGATTTAAGATAACTGATGATATAAAGAAGAAGGTGGAAAGGACTAAAAGTCTGGTTACAGAAATATCCACATCCAAAGAAGTATTAAATCTAAAAGGCGAAAAGCTGCAGGAGTATCTCATAGCAAAACAGAAATCTGTGGATTTCATTGAGCTGATTTCTTTTATTACTAAAAGGGGACGCCAGGAAGTCACTACCGAAGACGTACCGGATGAGCACAGAGACGTAAGTGCAAGACCCTATTTTCAAAAGGCGATTGCAGGAGAAACTTTTATCAGCAAAGAATATATATCTACTTTTTCAAATCACTACAATATTACAATATGTATGCCAATATTTGATAACGGTGAAACAATAGGTGCTATTTTAGCT
Organism: uncultured Clostridiaceae bacterium; assembly: GCA_964447145.1. Taxonomy (GTDB): domain Bacteria; phylum Bacillota; class Clostridia; order Lutisporales; family Lutisporaceae; genus BRH-c25. Next base: position 10,262 of record CAYURW010000043.1, on the reverse strand, counting down.
GACATTAATCTTAACGAGAACTGAGGTTGACTATAATTCACCCATAAGGAGAGACACAAAATCCAAATGTCAAGCCTCCCTGTAGGGGGAGGCTTTTATCCGCATTTTTATTCTTCGCAATGGATGCTCATTTTAGCACCTGCACTCATTTTTTGATTCAAGGAGTTCGCTCAGTATTGTATCGCAATCTACGATTACTTCGCAAATGCAGCGGATATCAACAAACTTGAATTTGTCATGGCATCGAAAAATCGCAAGATCGCCTATTACAGATACTACCTCTACGTTTTCCTGAACACAGTCATCGCAGGTATTGAGTATTATAGTTGCTCTGCTATCATCATTACTTGCCAGAAGGCATAGCAAATCCTTCACAGTATCCGGAAAGTGCTTCATTCTAAGGTCTTTGTCTCTTCTGCAATCTTTGCCCATTTAATTCACCTCCTAAAATTTTGAGGATATAGATTCAGTTTGTTACATCTGCACAGGCAACGAATCTATATACAGGAGATAAACCGGTCCCTCCTGTATGTACCTCTGATATCATAATATTATTTTGTACAAATAATGTGACAGCTAATCTAAAAAATCTCTGCCGCGAGAGCCCTTTAATATTCAAGCATACCAATGTCCGCATATGTAACTATACCTGAGGAAAATTATAATTGGATTGACGTTAGATAATCGCCGAAATTTGCCCGGGGATATCAAATATCAAATGGCAGACTTTGCATACTCCTTTATGTTATGATAGAACAAATAATTGCCTCTGCGGGGGTGAGCAATGCTATAGATACAGTGATCCGTGCGATTGTAAACCCCGGCTTGCAGGTGGCAGGCCTGTTATAATAGAAACGCATATCGAAGAGGGTTTTAAGCTGAGTCCGGAAAAGTTAAGGAAAGCCATTACCGATAAGACAAAAGCGCTGATCCTTTCATATCCCAATAATCCAACAGGAGCCTGCATGAGCAGGGATGAACTAATGGAGATAAGGAATGTGCTTGCCGATTTACCTGCTTTGCTTCACTTCCCGGAAGTTTATCTTATGGCATATGATTGCATAGTTGCCCGGAACAAATGTCAGGTATACTGCTTATTAACTCATATATAGGTGCTTTTCAATCCCCAATACATTGACTGGCAATTCCAATCATAATATAATTAATACGGTGAATTGGAATTATTAATTTTGGGGTGTTATAAAGGAGAATCATATGGAACTTTTGAGAAATACTATTGCGGGGATAGAGCCCGCAGATCGTGGTTTTATGGAGGAGGCGTCTAATAGACTTGATAAATTGGCAAAGCCCATAGGCAGCCTGGGGAAACTGGAGGAGCTGGCAGTAAGGATTTCTGGGATGACAAGGAAACAGATAAACTCCTTCGATAAGAAGATTACTGTGATAATGGCTTCGGACAACGGCATATGCGAAGAGGGTGTGAGTTCTGCCCCAAGGGCTGTGACTGCCATACAGACATTGAATTTTTTGAAGGGTATCACAGGTGTGTGCGTATTGTCAAAGCATGCAGGCTCGGACATTCACGTGGTTGATATTGGTATCGGGGCCGATTTGAAGGCCCCGGGGCTTATAAACAGAAAGATAAGGAAGGGTACAGGAAATATTGCAAAGGGTCCGGCAATGAGCAGGGAAGAGGCAGTTAAAGCAATAGAAACAGGTATCGAAATTGTGGAGCAGTTGATCAAGGAGGGCTACAGTCTTTTTGGCACCGGGGAAATGGGTATAGGGAATACCAGTACTGCCAGTGCAGTGGCAATGGCTCTTCTTGGTATAAGTGCCGACGAAGCCGTGGGCAAGGGGGCGGGATTGACAGAGGAAGATTTTGCAAGGAAAAAGGCAGTGATAGAGAAGGCCCTGTCACTGAACAGCCCCGATCCCCGGGACCCTATTGATGTACTGTCCAAGGCAGGGGGGTTTGATATTGCCGGAATGGCAGGCTGCTTCCTTGGTGCGGCATATCACAGGGTGCCAATTGTGATAGACGGCTTTATTTCATCTGTTGCAGCTCTTGCAGCATATAGGCTCAATCCTTTGTCAAAGGAATATATGATCGCTTCCCATCGTTCTCAGGAACCTGGTTATGCTAAAGTAGCCGATGAATTGGGCTTAGAGCCCATGCTGCATCTGGATATGAGGCTGGGAGAGGGGAGCGGATGCCCTTTAGCCTTCAATATAATAGAGGCGGCAGAAGCCGTAATATCTGACATGGCCACTTTTGAGGAAGCGGCGATAGATTCGGATTTTTTGATTGACATAAGGGATAAATAATAAAAGGGAGATCATATTATGGGGAAATCCATACTGATAACAGGAGGGGCAAGAAGCGGAAAAAGCAGTTTTGCGGAAGGCCTGGCAAAAGGATCTGCTGGTAGAGTTTTATATATTGCCACGTCAATACCCTTTGACGAAGAAATGGAAAATAGGGTAAAAAGGCACAGGGATTTGAGGCCTGCCGGATGGGACACCTACGAAGGATATAAATGCCTTGGCCCTGTGATAGAAAAAAAGGACAGCGAATACAACACGATTCTCCTTGATTGTATAACAGTCATGGTAACAAACCTTCTTCTGGATAATCCGGGTTTGGAATCCGGGAATGCGGACTGTGAAGCTTTTGAGGAAGCTGAGAGATCCATACAGCAAGAGATCGAAAGCCTCATGAGAGGGATTAAAAAATCCAAAGCAGCGACAATAATGGTTACAAATGAAATTGGAAGCGGGATTGTCCCCGAAAACACCCTGGGAAGAGCTTTCAGAGATATTGCAGGCAGGGTCAATCAGTACCTTGCGGAACATTGCGATGAAGTGTATGTCACTATATGCGGTATCCCGCTGAAGCTGAAATAGGTGGTTAAATATGAAGATATTCATTCTTACCCTGCAGTTTTTGACCAAAATATCAATTAATCCAAGTCTTAAGGCCAATGAGGAGGACTTTGCAAAAGGGGTCGTGTTTTTCCCTATTGTGGGGTTGATAATAGGAGCCCTTGACCTTGCTGTACTAGTTATTTCCTCAATGATACTGGGAGGGATTTTTCCTATCATATGCTGCCTCCTTGCAGGTATATTCATAACAGGTGCCCTTCATACTGACGGACTTGCCGATACCTGTGACGGCATTTTTTCATCCCGCACCGGGGATAGGATCCTCGAAATAATGAGGGACAGCAGGATAGGCACCAATGGGACCATAGCAATACTGTTTGATTTTCTTCTGAGGCTGTCTCTTCTTGCAATGCTTGCCGGAAGGGGTCTCTATAATGCTGTGCTTCTTTCTCCGGCAGCCTCAAGGACCCTTATGGTGCTGCTTATGAAGACCTCTGTTTATGCCCGCTCCGGTCCCGGCCTGGGGGGGCTGTATCTAGGAAAACAAAGCACAGGAACGACCCTGTTGGCAACGGCTATCGGGGTTATGTCGATTTTTGCCTTTTCGGGAATATTGGGCATTGTAGCCTTTGGCATATGTTTAATTTTTTGTTTTCTGTACAGGAGCTTCATATATTCAAAACTGAACGGAATGACCGGGGATACATTAGGCGCAGCCAATGAGCTTTTTGAAATCATTTTTATACTGATCATGGCATTGCTGCAGTAAGGAGCATAATATGAAAAACAGCAAAACTGAGTTGTATTTGATAAGGCATGGGGAAACAGAACTGAACGCAAAAGGGGAGTATTGCGGCTGGACTGATTGTGAGATGAATGAAAAAGGAATCCAGCAGACGGAAGAATTGGCGGATATACTGCAGAATATCAGCTTTGATGCTGTCATATCAAGCAGCCTGAGGAGATCAATCATAACTGCAGCTATTGTCAGCAGGTATGATCTTGATGCAATTGTCAGAGATGATCGCCTGAGAGAGCTAAATTTTGGCGATTGGGAGGGCATGTCAAGCAGCAAAATCAGCAGGAAGTTCAATTATGAATGGGAAAAATGGGGTAGCGATTGGGAAGGGGCAGCTCCCCCCGGAGGGGAAAGCTTTTCAGATATGTATGCACGGGTAAAAGACAGTGTTGAGGATATATTGAAAGATTACAGAGGTAAAAGGGTGTTGGTCGTATCCCATCAGGGAACAATGAGGATAATACCTTTGGTGCTTATGGGGCTGGGAGCTGAGCATAGCTGGAGTTTTACTGCGGAGCAAGGCAAATATAGCCACTACGAAATAGATGATATGGGGTGTTGTATTATACACAAAATAAACTGCGGCCGGTAAAAAACGGATATTAGTGTCACAATACAGCATTATTCTGCGGTCGAAACGTGCTCGCATACAATTTAGTCAAAATGATATATTTGTGAAAAAGCTGGAATAGGGTAATTTTATGATATATAATGTCTTTGTGCGGTGCCGAAGCAATTTAGTTAAATATTCATAAGATTATTGTCTCTGGCAATGCTATATAAAAAGATATGGGGGTGTCATTTTAAAAATTGGAGAACATAGGGAAAAAGGTGCATCACAATCTTACAGCGGGAAAGCTTGTAGAATTCGCTTTGAAAAAGGAGGGAGCCGAGCTTACTGATACAGGGGCCCTTAATATAAATACGGGCAAGTACACCGGCAGATCTCCGGGAGACAGGTTTATTGTTGATGACCCCAGTATTCACGATAAGGTAGATTGGGGAAAGAGCAACGTGGCTATAAGCCAGGAAAAATTTGATAACCTGTACAATAAGGCTCTCAAATACTTAAAAGACAGGGAGATTTTCATATTTGACGGCTTTGTGGGGGCAGACAGAAATTACAGAATGCCTGTTAGGGTAATAAATGAACTGGCAAGCCAGAATCTTTTTGCTCAGAATCTGTTCATCAAGCCAAAGGAAGGTGAATTAGAGGGATTTGAGCCCGAATATACCGTTATTGCCGCTCCGGGATGTTATGCAGATGGGGCTGCGGAGGGTGTAAATTCAGAGGCCTTTATCATACTGAATTTTGTGAAGAAAATTATTCTGATAGGCGGCTCCATGTATTGCGGCGAGATAAAAAAGGCGGTCTTTACGACTATGAACTTTATTCTTCCCCAGAAAGGCGTTATGCCTATGCACTGTTCCGCCAACCTGGGGAAAAACGGTGACGTGGCATTGTTCTTCGGATTATCAGGTACGGGGAAGACAACCTTATCCGCTGATGAGGGAAGAAGGCTTATTGGTGATGACGAGCATGGATGGACGGATAAGGGAGTATTTAATTTCGAAGGAGGCTGTTATGCAAAATGCATAAGGCTTTCAAAAGAAAATGAGCCGCAGATCTGGAACGCAATCAGATTTGGTACTTTATTGGAAAATGTAGTCTTGGACTCCGAGACCGGTGTCCCGGATTTTGATAGCGAAAAATATACGGAGAATACAAGGGCAGGATATCCGGTAACATATATTGACGGTGCAGTCGAAGAAGGAGAGGGAGGCAATCCTTCCACAATTGTGTTCCTTACAGCTGATGCTACCGGGGTTATGCCTCCGATATCAAAGCTTACAAAGGAACAGGCAATGTACCATTTTATTTCAGGCTATACAAGCAAGCTAGCGGGAACAGAACGGGGAATCATAGAGCCTACGGCGACATTTTCCACTTGCTTCGGAGCGCCATTTATGCCTATGAAGCCTCAGGTCTATGCTGAACTTTTAGGAGCTAAAATTGATGAAAACCATTCAAATGTATTCCTTGTCAATACTGGCTGGAGCGGAGGCTCTTACGGCGTCGGGAAACGTATGAAGCTATCTTATACCAGGGCTATGGTAAGTGCTGCGATCCATGGAGAGCTTGACAATGTAGGCTACGAAACAGACCCCATATTCGGGTTGTCTATTCCTGTAGAATGCCCCGGAGTACCCCCGGAAATTCTTAAGCCGGTCAATGTGTGGCAGGATAAATCAGAATATGAAAAGACTGCAATAAAGCTTACCAGGGATTTTAACACGAATTTCCAAAAATTTGAGGATGTATCGGGAGACATAGCAAATGCAGGGCCAATAGCAAAATAGTATTTGAAAAGGAGCGGTAAGTCCATGGCTGTCTTAAATTGCAGGGAGGTTTCAGAGAGCATCAAAGGCGGATTATTTCAAAAAATCAAATTTCTTTCAGATAATGGCTCAAGGCCCAGGCTTTGCATAATCAGGGCCGGTGAAAGGCCGGAGGATGTTTCCTACGAAAAAGGCATAATCAAGAGTTGCGAAGGATTGAGGATAGATCATAAGGAAATAGTACTTCCCGAAAGTGTCAGCAATGAAGATTTTATTAAGGTTATGGATACTGCCAACAAAGATGAGGGCATACATGGCATATTAGTATTCAGGCCCCTTCCTTCGCATATTGATGAGGATGGGATAAGGCACAAAATTGATCCCTCAAAGGATATTGATTGCATGAGCCCGTATAATCTGGCAAAGGTATTTGAGGGGGACAGTTCCGGTTTTGAACCGTGCACTCCTGAAGCGGTCATAGAAACAATAAAGTATTTTGGGATAAACCTTCAAGGTGAAAATGTTGTTGTAATCGGAAGAAGCATGGTTGTAGGGAAACCCCTTAGCATGATGCTCCTTAAGGAAAATGCTACTGTAACCATATGCCATTCAAAGACAAAGAACATAAAAAAAGTTGTATCCGAAGCTGATATAGTTATAGCTGCAATTGGAAAGGCAAGGGCTATAGGGGCTGATTATATTAAGCATGGGGCCGTTGTCATAGACGTAGGAGTGAACGGGGCGCCGGAGGGCGGTATTTGCGGGGATGTCGACTTTGAAAATGTAAAGGACATTGCGGGAAGGATCACACCTGTTCCAGGTGGAGTAGGTTCTGTGACGGCTATGGTGCTGCTTAAGCATGTTGTTGAGGCTGCATTTTGCCTTCAGGAAAACATGAACAAAAAACATAAATAAGTCAAATCACTGGACCATAAGCCCTGATGTAATCGCAAACCGATTCCGTGATTCTGTTTTCTGATAAGAGGGGATTGACAGTTTCTTTTGAGTCCAATGTAATTGCGGCCGCTGCCAATCCAAATAACAAAGCTTTATCGGATGCTCCGTGCCTCAATAATCCATAAAGGAAACCTGCTGTCAAAGAGTCTCCTGCACCGGTCACATCTGTCACCCGGGCAGGAAGGCTTCGGTAATATTTGCTCCCCCGGGCATTTGTATAACATAAACCTTCTTTCCCAAGGGAAGTAATTATGTTTTTGACACCTGTTTTTAGAAGCCGAGCTGCCATAGGCTCGGCTTCAGCATTTTTTGGATCTGTGCCGGTCAGTGCAGAGAGTTCATCCAGGTTGGGTTTAATATAATCAACTCCCTTCAGACAATGCCTCAGCTTTGCTGCTTTGCTAACAGAGACAGGCTCAAGGCACACAGGCACTGAATAGGAGTTGCCTGCAGAAATGAGGAACTTTATGGATTCTTCAGGCAGGTTGGCATCGCACACAATAAACGATGCCCTCTCAATTATATCGAGCTTGGATTTGAAATAGCTTTCATCAAGGTTTTCCAATACCCTCATATCTGAAAGGGCCGCCGTCATTTCTCCCATATTGTCCAATAGAGCAATATAGGTTCCTGTAAGTCTGCCGTTGACATTAAGAACATGATCTACATTGACACCGCAGCTTTCGGTATCCTGTAGAACTTTTGAGCCTTGAGGGTCGGAGCCTATAGCAGAAAGAAGAATAACAGGGACATTTAGAAGCGCCAGATTGCGGGCAATATTGCATGCAACACCTCCCGGACTTATTTCTATTATGCCGGGATTGGAACTGCCTAGTACCATGTTTCCAAAGGATTTGCCCTTTATGTCTGCATTTATTCCACCTGCAGTTACTATATATCCGTTCAAAGAGGTTCACTCCAAAAAATTATTGTACTATTCAAATTTGCTGTATTCCGCAGCTATTTGGGCGGCCAATGTCGCATTGTTCTTTACCAGGGCAATATTGGCCTTAAGGCTTTCTCCTGCTGTAATTTCTTTGACCTTATCAAGAAGATAGGGGGTAACAGCCTTGCCCTTTATTCCGTTTTTTTCAGCTTCCAGCAGGGCCGAATCAATTGCTTCATCAATTACATCCTTTTTGGCTTCATATTGTTTGGGAATAGGGTTGGCTATCATTATTCCTCCATCCAGGTTGAGGTCCCATTTGCTTTTCATGGTCCGTGCAAAATCCCGGGGGCTGTCCAGTCTCATTGGGACCTTGAAGCCGCTTTCTCTAGTGTAGAAGGCCGGGAAGTCATCTGTGCGGTATCCTATAACCGGAACACCAAGGGTTTCAAGCTTTTCGAGAGTGAGCCTGATATCGAGGATCGCCTTTACCCCGGAACATACTACTGCAACATTTGTGATAGAAAGCTCCTTAAGGTCTGCCGATACATCAAAGCTTTTGTCTGCCCCCCGATGTACACCGCCCATGCCGCCGGTAGCAAAAACACGAATGCCGGCATATTGCGAAAGGATCATGGTTGCAGCAACCGTAGTGCCACCTGTAAGGCCCATGGCAACAATATAAGGAATATCGCGCCGGCTGGCCTTGACGACGTCTTTGGAAGATGCCAAAAACTCAATTTCTTCACGATTCAAGCCCATTTTAATCCGGCCTTTTATTATGCCCATTGTAGCCGGTATTGCGCCGTTCTCATGGATTACATCCTCTAATGCAATTGCTGTCTCTATATTCTCCGGATATGGCATACCATGGGAAATAATGGTAGACTCAAGGGCGACAATAGGTTTGTAATACCTGAGCCCATCAAGCACCTCCTTGCTAATATCCAGATATTCTGTATAGTTATTCATCCGATAAACCTCCTATGTTGGGTTATAAATCAAATATAACATATATTGTATTTGTTTTCACAATAATATTTAGAAAAATCAAAATCTTAGTAAAAAGGAACCGGGGCATACTTTTTCGTAAGTGCTGAACACATTGCTGTTGAAGTCGAAACAAAATAATAGTATCATGTAATGGAAGTACATATGAATATCCGGGGGTGTTGGAATGGACTGTCGGGATTGCAACAGAGAGAACTGCGAGCTTCTTAGGGAAGCAAATGACAGGTTGGACAGCTATCAGATGTGTGCCGAGAAAAGCCTGCAGGAGATATCTGCCCTTAATGTCCTCTATGAGCAGCGGGTCAACGAGCTTAGCACGATCATAAATATTTTTGAATACATCAACCTTGTGACAGATTATAAGAACCTGTTCTCAATAATAAATGACATGCTCATAGGGGTTTTGGGGGCCAGCGATTGTACGATGTTTACAAACAAAGGGAATAACTACCAGGTGGAGGCCAGCAGCCTTTCAAGAAAGGACGTCCTTGCAATGGAATTTGTCGGCGAATCGCTTTTCGGCAAATACGGCGATAGGAAAGAGGCGTTCATTTTTACGGAAGCGGAGCTTGAAGAAGACTTCAGCACAAGAGGGGAGACCAAGTCTGCAGTAGCTGTGCCCTTGGCCGGAAAAAATGAAATGCTGGGGATCATATTTATTGAACACACGAAGAGGGGCTACTTCCAAAAGGAAAAATGCAAATACCTGAATACTCTGGCAATTGCAATAAGGCTGTCTCTGGAAAATGCCAGGCTATATTCCAAGCTTGAGGAAATGGCATTCCTTGATGGGCTTACGGGACTTTATAACAGAATGTTCTTCAATAAGGAAATAAATAACTGCATGTATGACTTCAAGACATACGGATTGCCTTTTGTCCTCACAATTTTGGACCTGGATCATTTCAAGAAGGTAAACGATACGTACGGTCACCTGTGCGGGGACATTGTACTGAAACAGATAGCAGGCATCCTCAAAAATGATGTCCGCAAGGAGGATTTGGTATGCAGATATGGAGGGGAAGAATTTGTCATTGTATTCAAAAATACAATGGATTCCAAGAGTATTTATTCCAGACTTGAAAAAATCAGACAAAAAATATCAGATACCGTAATAGATTATCAGGATTCAGAGATAAATGTAACATGTTCTTTTGGGGCGGTTTGCTGTACCATTGAGAGCAAATGCAATTCCAGTGAAGATGTCGTCAGAATGGCTGATGAAGAGCTATACAGGGCCAAGGCGGAAGGCAGGAACAGGGTTTGCATGATCACTTTACAGGAGTAAAAAATGCAGGTTGAACGAATGAGTACTATTAAAGAAATAAAAAGGCGTAGGACTTTTGCAATAATATCCCACCCTGATGCCGGGAAAACTACCCTTACCGAGAAGCTTTTGCTGTATGGAGGCGCAATTCGCCT
>CAYURW010000042.1:4392-20287 GCA_964447145.1 uncultured Clostridiaceae bacterium | reverse complement strand
CTATATATCTCCTGTCAATAAAGAAAGAAAGCGTGCCCTTATTTTCTGGCACTATTAATGACCTTATTTTCCCGGTCTCATCATCAATTATCAAGTCACAATCGCCTAAATAGCCTAACTTCTCACAGTCCGGCAGCGATACTATTTCTTTTCCGCCTAACTTGCTGAATCTCATAGCTCCACCTCACTCTGCTGATGATATGCCTGTTATAATTATATTAATGAGGCAGACAAATATTACTAAATTTAGATGCCAGTAGAACCAAAGCCTCCGGGGCCCCTTTCCGTTGCCTCCAGATGATCAGCTTCCTGCATATTGACTTTTAATACGGGCAAAAACACTATCTGGGCTATTCTGTCGCCGCACTTAATTACATATTCACCGTTGCCATGGTTAATTACAGGGCATACAAGTTCACCGGTATAATCTGAGTCAATTACCCCGACGCAATTAACGAGGGATATCCCGTATTTGCTGGACAGCCCGCTCCTTGGGAATACAAATCCTCCGATGCCCCTATGGGGAATCTGAATCGCTATTCCCGTTTTTACCATCACTATCTCCCCGGGCTTTACAACAATATCCTCTGATATGCAAGCACTCAAATCCAATCCCGCAGATCCCGGGGTGGCATATTTGGGTTCTTTGGCATCCGGGCTCTTACCAGTGCTTGTCCTTACATATTTTATGATTATTTCATCCATTTCATACGCCCTCCAATGAAGAATATCAAGAAATCAAGCATTACATTTATGAGAAAAGTTTTCTGATATCGGTATTCTTTTGCATACTGCCTATCACTGCTGCGCCCATATTGCGCATATCAAAAATATGATCAATGATCTTGTTTATATCTTCTATTCTTACTCCGTCCAGTTTCTCCAATATTTCAGCCGGAGTGTATATCTTTTCATGAAAAAGCTCCGATTTGCCTATTGATATCATTCTTCCGCTTGTGCTTTCCAATCCGAGTATATAGCTGCCCTTTAGCTGTTCTCTTGAATCATGCAGCTCTTCTTCGGTTATTCCTTTTTCTTTTATTGTTCTTATTTCTTCCATGATCAGCTTTGCAACACTCTTCAGATTGTCCGGCTTTGAACCGGCATAAATGGAAAACAGCCCGCAATCCTCAAAAGATGAGGGGTATGAGAATACCGAGTATGCGAGTCCCCTGTCCTCTCTTATTTTTTGGAATAGTCTTGAGCTCATGGCACCACCGAATGTATTATTCAGAACCAGCATAGGATAATACTCATCGCTTCTGATATCAATACCGGCAAAACCCATGCAAAGATGGACTTGTTCTGTAAGCTTTTTTTTGAACATATATTCCGGTTCAAAGCTTGGGGCAAGAGTTTTTGCAATTTCATTTTCCCTATGCCTCGCCTTTTCAAAATATTTTTTGACCTTTTCAGTGGCATCCTTGTGCTTAATATTTCCCACTATTGAAATCACGATATTCTGAGGTATATAATTCTTTTTGAAATAATCCAATATTTTTTCCCTTGAAAGACCGGCAAGGGAGTTTTCTGTCCCCAGTACCGGCATTCCCAATGAATTGCCTGACCATACTGTCTGGCTGAAAAGATCATGAACCAGGTCCTCCGGTGAATCTTCATACATATTTATTTCTTCCAGAACTACCCCTTTTTCCTTATCGATGTCCTCATCGGAAAAAGTTGAATTAAAAAACATATCTGCAAGTACGTCAACAGCAATGTCAAAATGTGAATCCAGCACCTTAGCATAAAGGCATGTACATTCTTTTGACGTAAATGCATTTAGCTGCCCGCCTATTTTGTCAATACTGTTGGCTATTTCCTTTGCCGTTCTTTCCTTGGTACCCTTAAACAACATGTGCTCAATAAAATGAGAGATTCCATTGTTTTCAAAGTTTTCGTACCGTGATCCTGCTTTGATCCAAAGACCTATTGAAACAGAATTAACATAGGGTATTTCCTCAGTTACTATACGTATACCATTTTTCAAAAGTTCTTTTTGAAACATTCTCTACCTCCTGATATGTCAGTAAAAACCATACAACTCATTATATATAATGTTCCGGTCTTTTTCAATTGTTTTCTATAACATCGCTTACAGTTGTTATTTCATACCCATTCTGCCCGAGGGAATCTATCATTTGAGGCAGTGCTTCAATAGTTACTGCAGTGGGATGCATAAGCACAATTGCCCCATTGTGGTGTTTCTTCTCCAATCTTTCAAGGATTTTTCTATAATCCTTTGTGTTCCAATCTATTGTGTCTATGCTCCACATAATGACCTTGTAACCGATATCCTCTGCGGACTTTACCACTGTAGTATTCAGATCTCCGTAAGGAGGAGCAAAAAGCACCGTCTTATGGCCGGTAATACCTTTTACTATTTCCTCAGTCTTCAAAATTTCCTGCTTGTTTGCTTCAGGGGTAAGCTTGCTATGATAAAGATGCTTGTATCCGTGATTACCAAGCTCATGCTCGTCATTATGTATATTCATCAACAGTTCCGGATTTTTCTCAGCCCATCGCCCCCCAATAAAGAAAGTTATTTTTATATCCCTGTCCTTCAACAACTTCAATACCCTTGGCAAGTACTCCTCTCCCCACACAACATTACAGGCAAAGGCTATTTTTTTTTCATCTTCCCCGCCCTTGTAAATTGGCTCATAGTAATTCATTGTATTGACGCTTATTTTCATGAGAACAGTGACAAAAATAATCAAAGCCGCCAGCACAGCAACTGTGGCAAGTAGCTTTGTCTTATTGATTATTATTAGCCCGAATTTCAATACTATCCCTCCAAACATAAATACCTGGTATAGTAATTCATATTCAGGCAAGAAGTCCAAAATACGATTAAATTAAACTAAACAGAACATAGTTTGGTATTTCAACCGGGTATAGTGCCCCTTTATGTTAAGGAAGATACTTACATAGAAACAAAATTTTAATATAAATAATCAGCCTTTTATCTTAAATATTATTATTCCTGCAATCATTACCGCTATTCCAAGGATTCTCGTCATATCAAGTCTTATTGCCGGACTGCCGAATAGTCCAAGAGTATCAATAGCAGTTGCCACAATAAGCTGTGTAATCAGAAGTATAGTCACTGCATATGCAGAGCCGAGGGCAGTTATTGCCTCCATAACACTGAATATTATAAGCACCCCAAGTACCCCTCCCAGCAGATACAGCCTGTTTACTTCTCCAAGCTTTGAAAAACCTTTCCCCCCGGCTGCTAATAACATAATAAGGGTAAAAACCAGTCCTGTCCCATGGACAAAGGTATTAGCCTCCCAAAATCCGATTTTTTCACCCATTCTTGCATTGAATACCGACTGGAGACTTATGCACAGCCCCGCCGCTATCGAAAAAAATATGCCTTTCATTCCGGTCTCCTTCTTATTTTTTAATAATATGTTCCCGACAACTGCATTTTGCACATTAGGTCAAATAATCCCCAACTATTTGTAGCTGCTTAATGCCAGTAAAACAAGGGCCGGGATATAAAAGACCCAGATAAGGCTATTGGCCGTAAGCCAGGGCAGGCCCGCCCCCAATACCGCATCAAGCCCCACCGATATATCACAGCAATAGAAGCATGCCACACCCACAGCCGCCATTCCTGAGTTTCTCTTTGGGAATAAGCCGAATATATAGTTAGCTGATCCCGCCCACAATGAAGCGCTAAGAAAAAATCCATACAAGCATACGATAAAAATGGATTTATTAATTGAAATAAGTGGCTTAAACAATATTAGAAGTGCAATAAACATCATAAGCAGTACCAGGCTCGATATCAGAAGATGCCTTTTCTGCAGGGGGCTTGAATTGGAAAGGCTGCGTGTCAGACCGGTACTGTTTCTCACAATGAGCAAGGCCTGACAAAGGGCAAAAAGACACACCCCGACTTCTCTCCATCCCATTATAAAAGCACCCTCGGCAAGGCATATGACCATAAAAATAACTTTCATTCTTCTGCTGTCTTTTAGGCTTAGCCCATCAGGTCCAACATTCCACGCAATTATCGCTGCAAGGATGACATTGACCCTTTTTAGAATTGCACTTGGGTATATGTCATAATCGTAATTCAAGTCAGCAAACCTGGAGAAGTCCAATATTGTCGACCATACTGCCAGGAATACTATAATTACTATTATTGCATAGCGCAAATTACTCTTATTCATCATAACATATTCATTCCGCAGCTTTATTTATTATTTATTCTTATTCCTGATATAAATATGCTTTATCCTTGAATTGCCTGATTCCCTCTCCTCAATCTGAAAGCTCTTGAGACTCCTGACCAATGGGGTAAGCTTTGAAAAACCGTAATTCCTGGAGTCAAAATCAGGCTGTTTTTTTGATATATGATTGCCAACATCAGCCAGGAAGGCCCAGCCATTGTCATCCGCAACGTCATTAACCGATGCAGATATCAGGTCTATTAAATCATTGTCTATCTCAACCTGGTTTGTCTTTGGCTCCTGCTCCGCAACATCCTCTTTGTGATAATCATTCAAATAAACAGCACCGTTCTTTACAGGTGTATTTATTATTTCAATATATATAAATTTATCACAGGCCACAATAAATGCACTGGGTGTCTTCCTCTCCCCTATCCCGATAACCTTCATGCCGGCCTCTCGAAGCCGTGTAGCAAGACGTGTAAAGTCGCTGTCACTTGATACGATGCAAAAACCACCGACTTTCTCGGAATACAATATATCCATTGCATCAATAATAAGGGCAGAATCGGATGAGTTCTTGCCGGTAGTATAGCTGTACTGTTGAATAGGTGTTATTGCATTTTCCAGTAAAAAATTCTTCCAACCTGAAAGTGAGGATCCCGTCCAATCCCCATATATGCGTTTTATTGTAGGTGTTCCGTATTTGGCCACCTCCTCAAGTATGCCTTTTATGCTTTTATAAGGTACATTTTCCGCATCAATAAGCACAGCAAGCCTCAAATCATTTGTATCTGACATCTGTCTTCTCCTTTCATTCTTCCCGTATCAGTAACCTCTTCATAGGCATATATATTATACCATTTTTCTCTTGCATAATGTCGGTTGCTTCAAATCCCCGTCAAAACAGCAATATATTTTGTATCCATTATATTTTATCTCATTTGCAAGCCTTTCCGGTTCAATATAATCCTTGAAGGTCTTGATTCCTTCCTCCGAGTTACCCGGAGCCTCAAATTCGCAGAATACTTCCCAGACCATATCCGATATGGCCTTTTCCTGCCCGGCTCATAGGGGCTGTATATTAGTTCAGCGGTATCCATTAGCCCTGCAACCAACCTATCTTTCAAAATCATCGGTCTGTCTGTTCAGTCATCAGCACCCAACGAAATCCGAATTTATCAACAAGAGAAACAAAACAGGAACTATAAGTAGTGCTTTTCATAGGGTAGACTATTGTACTTCCGTCCTTTAATACTTCGTAAGCCCTCTTAACGCTTCCGGCGTCCTCAAAAATAATTGCCAGGAATAAGGATATTCCCTTTGACAGGTCAAATTCTATAATATCAGAAAAAAATACCCGCTGATTCCCTATAAGCATTTCCGCATGATACACCATATTTTTTTGTTCATCGGTCAGAGGGAAACTCCAGTCTTTTTCATCAGCATCCGAATACCTCATTATAAGCTTTGTGGTCGCACCAAATGCCTTTTCATATAATGCGATAGCTTCCATACAATGTCCATCTAAATTAAAGCTTGGTGTTACGGTTACCATAGTATACCCCCCTCCGTTCACTTTGACTGACAATCAGTATCAAACTTCATCCCCATAAGAACATATTCAAGATCAAATCCGTTTTTCTGGTAAAACCTTTTTGCCGCCTGATTTGTGTTCTCCGTTCCTACCTCAATTTCATCCAGACCCCGTGACAATGCCTCCTCTTTTGCCCTTTGAACCAGAGCGTGTCCAATTCCTTTTCCCCGTTCGCTGTTTGTAACGACCGGCTCATTAATAAGAGCTGTTCCCTCTTTATGAAATACTGTCCTATAAAAAATAATTGAAATAAAACCAACTACCCTTTCCGAGATCTCAGCCACTAAATTCAAGTATATCTGCGGAAGGGTCTCCATCTCCAAAAACACCCTTCTAATGTTCTCCGATTCAATAACATCGCCTAAGGTAACGTCCCTCAGGTCGTTTTCCTGTATGATCTGATTTTTACTGAGGGCATAATAACCCCCTCCCTTTTATTTTTTTCTATATGCATCTACATCCGGTTCACACTATCTTGCACCCAGGCTGAAGTTGAAATTAATACCCTCCAGTTTTACACGCCATACCATGTGGTGGGCTCCCTTGCCCCAATAGTCTTCCATTATGCAAGCCGGTTTGCCCCACTTCCTGGTCCAGACCTTCTGTGCAGTCTTGTATCCGCTGTCCAGGCAGAACTCAGCATGCCCTTTGTTTCGAAGTTCGTCGTACATCAATCCCAACATCATGCTTCCAATTCCTTTAAATTGGTATTCCGGGTGTACGAACACCGTACCTATTTCAACTAAATCACTATATCCTCCCTTTGTACAATTCATTATAAGCTCATTTGGCTTTCCATATTCAATTGTTCCTATGACCTTGTCTCCGTCCCTTACTACAAGGAAAAACCTATCATGTCCTCCGCTGTCAATATCCTGCATAAGGTATCTTTTCTTGCACTTTATTTCCTCTTCCAACAACTCCGTCAAATCGGATATATTATTTTTCCCAAAGTTATCCTTAAGCACAATTTCAAAGAACTCATTTATTGCTTCTATGTCCCCGGGCCTTGGTCTGCTGATCTGATAATCCTTCAATGCTAAGCACCCCTTTTCACCTGTTTTCTTTTGATTTGCAGCCGCTTTATAAAATCTTCAGATGTTCTTTCATTCTCAATTCTAATCCACAGACATTTCCCATCATTGAACTGATAGATCCAGATTTACAAGCTTTAATATTTGTGTTGGATTTTCAAGAAAGTGATTTGCATGTATGACTTCGGTGGATTTGGCGCCCCATAGTGCCAATGCAAAGTCTATGCCTGCGCCGTAGGCACAGTCCATATCGTACCTGGTATCTCCGATATATATTGTCTTTTTTTTATCAGCACCTGAAAGCTCAAAAAATTTCAAAATTGGATCAGGGTCAGGCTTGTGTTTTATTGTATCATCTGCGCAAACCGCCAGCTTAAAGTAATTGTCTAACCCAAAAGGTACAAAATCATTTAAGAATTCCTCTTTCGTTTTTGAAGTAACTATACCAGTCTGAATCCCGGTTTCATTTAATTTGATTAAAGTGTCTTTAATACCATCAAATACTTTTATCTGGTGGGAATTTTCCCTAAAGTATTTATTCCACCTATCTTTGCATTCTGATATATTTTTTATCCCAAGCTTTTTTAGAGTTACCTCTCCCGGAATACCCATGGCAAACCTTAATTCATCAAAACTCATATTCTTATCAAGCTCTTCCGATACCACCCTTTGAAGTGCTGAAAGGTCCGGAATTACTGTATCCAAAAGTGTACCGTCAATATCAAAAATTATGTAATTGTACATTTTTCCCTCCGTTAAAAGACATTATATGTTAATGTTCCATTGATGCTGTCCTTGTTATTTTGAATGTCCCAATGCCAACAATGCCAAACCGACACCCAGAATGCCGAGAATGCCTAGAATCAAAAAAAGTGAAATAACCATGTCTAACCTCCTTAAAAAAAATAATATTTGAAATGTAATCAATACCCCTAGTCATCCACCCGCCATTTATCTGCTTTACTACCCCTGATCAATATCCAGCTCCAATTTATTCAACATAAGCATTGCTTGCGATCCTGAATTCTTCATGGGAGGGCTTGATTTTCTTTTCCTTGGGAGGAAACAATCTGTCGAACTCAATACATTTATTCTCATCCAAATCATAAACGTCACTGAAGTATGATTTCCAAAAATGATTCTTCAATAATTCGTTTTCCAATTCGAGAACCAGCAGGCTATATGGAAATTTTCCGTACCTGTCGCTTATGTTAAGGCTTTTTGAACCCTTAAAGCCATGTCTGCAATAATCATGAGGATAACCTTCTATTACTATTATCTTATACCTCATCTCCCGGGCCTTTTCAATGCTGTGGCGAATCAATAAAGATCCTATCCCTTTTCTTTGGTACTCCGGCAAAACGCTGATAGGACCAAATGTCAATGAGTCAATTCTTATATTTTCTTCATTAATAAGGTATGACTTTGTATACATTATATTTCCAACTATTTTGTCATCTTTAATTGCCACAAAATCAAGCTCCGGTATAAAATCAGGATGGCTTCGCATAATGTGCACAAGATAATGTTCGTCGCAGCCTGGTTCATGATGATCCCAAAAAGCTTCCCTCGTCAATTCCTCCACCTGCCTGAAATCATTTTTGCATTCGTTTCTTATTTGAATATCCATTAAGCTGCCCCCATCTCATTTTGATTATTTCCCGTATGTCTTATGAATAATCCCGTAAATGCTATCTAAAACATCATCATACTGTGTTAAACTTATTTGTTGGATTGTGAACCATTACAACTTTGCGCAAAATATTAATTTAACGCAAAGTTATGCGCTATGCCTTATGAAATGTGAAAAGTCCCCTGTTCTATTGAGGAAAGGGGAACTTATCTTTGACAGCTAATATTATCATATGGCGCTTTCGGTGCCATGGAAATTGAAAGCCGCAGTTGGATTTACCTCTTACTGTTTTATTATCCACTCCTTTGCTTCCTCTAAACTGTCAAATAGTTGATAATCCCTGTTGGTTAATCTCTTTACAGTGCTAAGGACCACTTTTTGTATCCCTGTGATTCCGACTAATGCACTTGCCTTAACATATGGAGTGTTGTGGTTGGCATAATTTTTGAATAGTTCCGCCATCTGAGTATTGAACATTACATTGGTAACATTTGTAATCATCAAAGCTGATTTTGGTGGTTTTGACGCAACTATTTTCATAGCTTTATTCATATCTGTTTCTATATTTTGTATTTCCTTTGTCGTCATATTAGATGCGTCAAGGTAACAGATCTCTCTGTCTTTATAATTCATCATTTCTATCATGTTTTATCCCTCCACATCATAAATATATCTTTATTTTATTCGACATTGAATAGTAAATCCCTTCCTTGTATACAATTTACAGCACTATAATATACTCTTCGTGTGATGCACAAAGAAAAAACATAAACCTTCGGTTTATGCTTTTTCTTTGCTATCTTCGGTTTTTTCTGCTGCTGTTTCTGACATCGCATGCCTTCTTGATAGGTTTATCCTTCCCTGTTTGTCTATGTCAGTCACTTTTACAAGTATCTCATCTCCGACGCTTACCACGTCTTCAACCTTTTCTACCCTCTTGGAATCGAGTTTGGAAATGTGCACAAGTCCTTCCTTGCCAGGCAGTATTTCCACAAAAGCACCAAAATTCATTATTCTGGTAACCTTGCCCATGTAGATTTCGCCTTCTTTAACTTCCTTGACAAGGCTCTCTATTATCTTGTACGCTTTATCTCCGGAGGATTGGTTCACCGCAGCTATAAATACTCTTCCGTCATCCTCAATGTCTATCTTTACTCCTGTTTCTGCAATGATCTTATTTATCATTTTGCCACCCGGCCCAATGACTTCTCTTATCTTGTCAGGGTCTATCCTCATTGTAATGATTTTTGGTGCATACTTGGACAACTCTTTTCTCGGTTCAGCTATGCAATTCAGCATTTTATCAAGTATAAACAGCCTTCCAATCCTGGCCTGCTCAAGTGCTCTTTCAAGTATTGGCCTGTCTATTCCGGCAATTTTTATGTCCATCTGAATTGCAGTAATACCCTTACTGGTTCCTGCGACCTTAAAGTCCATATCTCCCAGGAAGTCTTCCATACCTTGTATATCTGTCAGAATAGCCACATTGCCTTTTTCCTTCATAAGGCCCATTGCGACCCCTGCCACCGGAGCCTTTATTGGCACACCGGCATCCATTAATGCCAAAGTGCTACCGCATACACTTGCCTGTGAAGTTGAACCATTAGAGCTTACCACCTCCGAGACAAGCCTGATTGTATAAGGGAATTCCTCCTCAGTAGGTATCATAGGCTCCAATGCTCTTTCTGCTAGGGCGCCATGGCCTATCTCCCTTCTCCCCGGTCCCCTCATAAACCTTGTCTCACCTACACTGTACGGAGGGAAATTATAGTGGTGCATATACCTTTTTGTTTCTTCCTCTGTCAAGCCATCCAGTATCTGGACATCCCCCAAAGCTCCAAGGGTAGCTATTGTGAGCGCCTGTGTCTGCCCTCTGGTGAAAAGCCCCGAGCCATGGACCCTGGGAAGAATCCCCACTTCACAGCTTATTGGCCTTATTTCGTCAGTTTTCCTATCGTCAGGCCTTATTCCCTCTTCGGTAATGAGTTTTCTTACCTGCTCCTTGAGGATGTCATATAATACTTCGCTTATTTCTTT
The DNA here is from genome assembly GCA_964447145.1 of uncultured Clostridiaceae bacterium. GTDB lineage: Bacteria > Bacillota > Clostridia > Lutisporales > Lutisporaceae > BRH-c25. Next base: position 9,799 of record CAYURW010000042.1, on the reverse strand, counting down.
TTCCTTCTCCGGAAATATCTCTTCAAAATGAGCAAAAGACTCTTCTTTAACTACATCGATTTTCTCTTGCCTTTCCAACTTATCGGGGGTTCTTATAGCTTCAAGAGTTTTTTCAGTAGCATATTCTCTTACGGCATTTTCTATTTCTTCTTCGGCTTTGAATACTGTATATTCTTTCTTTTCTTTCCCGATTTTTGCGGTTATTTCTTCTATAAATGCAACGATCCTTTTTATGTTTTCATGGGCGAACATGATCGCTTCAAGCATTACATCTTCGGGAACCTCCTTTGCTCCTGCCTCAACCATCATTACAGCATCCCCGGTACCTGAAACGACTAAGTGAAGGTCACTTTTTTCTCTTTCTTCATTATTGGGGTTTAATATAAGCTCCCCATCAACCCTTCCCACCAATACGGAGCCTGTGGGGCCCTGAAAGGGAATAGAGGAAATTGACAGTGCTGCAGACGAGCCTATCATTGCTGCTATTTCCGGCAGATTGTCCTGATCTACAGACATAACTGTTGCTATTACCTGGACATCATTTCTATATCCATGTGGAAATAATGGCCTTATGGGCCTGTCTATCAGTCTTGCTGACAGTATTGCTTTTTCTGTAGGCCTTCCTTCTCTTTTTATGAAACCCCCCGGAATCTTTCCAACAGCATAGAGCCTTTCTTCATAATCAACACTGAGGGGAAAGAAATCGATTCCCTGCTTTGGCTCCGATGAAGCACATGCTGTTACCAAAACGACTGTGTCACCATACCTGACCAGGACCGCTGCATCAGCTAACTGAGCTATTCTCCCCGTTTCTATGCTCAACATCCTTCCGCCAAGTTCCAATTCAAACACTTCCATGGTTTTGCCTCCTTTCTACTCCTTCAAATTTATGATTCTGTGATTATACAGAATAATCCATGGTTACAAAATAGTAATTTCTATTAATACAATAGTATTTCCTTCTGTTATTAAAAAAACTCAAAAAGGGCGGGATTGATCTCCGCCCCTTAATTACTATTTCCTTAAGCCAAGTTTTTCAATGATGGCACGATATCTCTCGATATCCTTTGCCTTGAGGTAATTCAGAAGTCCTCTTCTCTGCCCAACCATCTTAAGAAGCCCTCTCCTTGAATGGTGATCCTTTTTATTAGTCTGTAGATGTTCATTAAGGTTATTGATTCTCTCTGTAAGCAGTGCGATTTGCACTTCGGGAGAACCAGTATCGCCTTCCTTGGTCTGATACTTCTGGATAAGCTCGCCTTTTGATTCTTTTGTAAATGCCATTGATTCCACCTCCTTTTATATCCCCAAAAGCCAAGCAAAACGTTGGTGAGTCGATATCCCTAGCAATTGGTATCCTTGTAACAGTTATGATTTTAACATATATAATTCTCTGTGTAAAGGATATTTATCCAAATTACTCACCCCCGTCGCATTCGGTTTTTGCATTCTTCCCTTTGCATTCGACAGGATATCGGCACTTTTACATTGATGCTCTGTCCTCAATATCCTTTCGAATCTGCTCTACAAGTTCTTCAACGGTGTTGAATTTTATCTCATCTCTTCTGAACTTATGAAAAAATATCTCTATTTCCTCACCGTAAATGCTGCTGTTGAAGTCAAAAATATGGGTTTCTACGCTAAGGCTTTCTCCTTTGAATGTCGGGTTAAAACCTATATTCGATATGCTTTTGTATAGTTTCCCAAGTACTTTTGTCGATGTATAATAAACCCCTTTTTTAGGGAGTGTTATATCGTTTTTTACATCGATATTGGCAGTTTTGATTCCCATTAATTCACCGTTCTGTTTGCCGCATATGACAGTTCCGCATACTGAAAAATCCCTGCCCAGGTAATCTGATGCTTTGTCAACATATCCGCTCCTTATAATTTGCCTTATAAGGCTGCTGGATACAACGTGACCTCCAATCTCTACAGCCTCTGTCACGATTACCTTAAAACCATACTTTGCCCCATACTTCTTAAGAGTGCCTGCATCGCCACCGCCTTTATTCCCAAACCTGTAATTATAACCTACAACAACGGATTTTGCGTCAAAACGTTCTACGATTATGTTTTGTACAAATTCCTCCGGTTCCATATTTCTTATATTTTCGAAATTTTCAAGATAAAGGGCATTCACTCCCATTTCTTCAATAATTTCTGCTCTTTTCTTATTATCAGTGATCAAATAAATATGCCTGTTCGGCTCAAGAAATTTTCTCGGGTGTGTATGAAAGGTGTATACCATACTTCCTGACCCGCATAAAATGGACTCTTCCTTTAAAGACTCAATAAGTTTTTTGTGTCCCAAATGGACGCCATCAAAACTTCCCAATGCCAAACACCATGATTCAGGTGTTTTTAGTTCTTCGTACCCTTCAAATATTTTCAAGTTAACCACCTTAATTATTTTATAGATACACCGGATAATACCGGGTGACATACTCCCACAACCTGCGTTATCATTTTATGATTAATGTAAGCTAAGAGGTGGGGGGCTTCTTGTACATTAGCTAAATAAATATGTTCTCTGTTTTTATGTACAGTCGCTGACCGTCTTTATCGCAGCATACATTGCCTATCCCTATGAATTCGCTGCCTTTATATAATGATATTCTGTCATTGGCTTCAAGTTCCTCAAAACCTTTCAACACTCCCTGCTGGAATAGGCTGCCTCCATTCAATACTGATTTTTGGGCGGATGGCTTTATTATGACGGGCTTATGATCCCTAAAAAGCACCTCTGTATTTATTACGATGTCCGTAAATCGTCCATCCTTAGCGGCTATGCTTATTTCTTCCAGGGTATTGGAGTTTTCGATGGTAAAAGGAAAAACCTCAAGTCTCACCAGCTGCGACATATGTGCACCGCAGCCTAATGCTTCTCCAATGTCAAAACACAGGCTTCTTATATATGTACCCTTTGAACACAGGACATCAATCATTGCTTCATTTTCCGACAAAATATCAACAAGTCTGATCTCATAAATCTCTACGGTTCTTTCCGGTATCTGTACCTCTTTTCCCTCCCGGGCATATTGATACAGTTTCTTACCCTTTAACTTTAAGGCGGAAAACATCGGAGGTCTTTGGGTTATTGGCCCTGTAAAGCTTATAAGGATTTCTTCAATTTTTTTGGAATTGATACTGACAAAACTGGTTGTTTCTTTGAGAATCTTACCATAGCTATCATATGTGTCTGTTACTGCACCAAATTTGATATTTGCTCTATATCGCTTGCTTCTGTCGCTAAGATATTGTACAGCCTTGGTTGCCTTGCCGATACAAACCGGCAGAACTCCTGCCGCCTCGGGATCCAAGGTCCCGGTATGTCCTGCTTTTTTTATTCCCAGGGTTTTTCTGATGAATGCTATTACATCATGGGAGGTCATCCCCGGAGGCTTTAAAACGTTGATAATTCCATTCATTCTGTTCTCCTACGACATGCGGTTCATTTCATCGATCAGTGCATTAATGATTTTGTCTTTTACCTCTGAAATAGTGCCGTTTATTGTGCACCCTGCAGCATGTATGTGTCCGCCGCCACCAAATTGCATAGATACGGCCGCCACATCAACGGTTCTTTTTGAGCGGAACCCGACTTTAATTTCCCCTGGTCCCTGTTCTTTAAAAAAAACTGCAACTTCAACATTTTCTATATCTCTTGCTAAATTGATCAGTCCGTCGCTGTCTTCTTCCATTGCATTCGATACTGCCATCTGTTCTTTTGTTATGCTTATACAGGATATGTTGCCATTATGATGGAACTCTAAAGAACTTAAGGCCTCCTTCATAAGCATTATTTTGCCCCTTGAATTATTTTGATAGATTCTATCAAACATCAGGGATATATCAACCCCGTTATTTATAAGATCCCCTGCAATTTGATGGGCTACTACTGTAGTGCTGCTGTATTGAAATCTTCCGGTATCCGTTACAATCGCTGTATAAACACATTCGGATATTTCTATATCCATTTTGATTTTCATTTTACTAATTATTTTATAAATTATCTCTCCTGTTGCCGATGCCTTCGGGTCCACCAGATTAATATCTCCGAACCCGCTATTGCTTATATGATGGTCTATATTGATGACACAATTGCCTCCAAGATATGATTCAGCTTTTCCAAGCCTTCCAGCGTCTCCGCAATCCAATGCTATTACCGCATCGTAGGTTTTGAATTCCCCGGGCCTTTGAACTTCCTCTGACCCTTTTAAAAACCTAAATATTTTGGGAATGCTGTCATCCAGTATAAAGTCAACAGATTTGCCTATGTCCTTCAGTACATTGTACAGGGCAAGGCTTGATCCAATGCAGTCCCCATCAGGCATAATGTGAGAAATAATCGCAAATTTGTTGCCCTCGTTTATTTTTTTGATTATCTCGGAGTATATCAAGGACTCTCCCCTCCGTCCTTCTCCTTTACCTCTTGAAGTAATTTATTGATGTAAGCACCGTGTTCTATTGAACTATCCAGTTCAAAAATAATTTCCGGTGAATAGCGAAGCTCTATATTCTTGCCGAGCTCACGCCTGATGAACCCTGCAGCACTGGTCAGTCCCTTCATTGTGGACTGCTTTTCTTCTTCATCACCTAATATACTGACGTACACTTTTGCATATCTCAGATCCGGAGTAACCTCAGCAGATACTACGCTACACATCATTGATATTCTGGGGTCGTTCAGGTCGTTTCTGATAATGTCGCTTACAACCCTTTTCACTTCTTCCGATATTCTGAATATTCTGTGCTTGGACATCATAATGCACCTGCCTGTTTTTATATTCCTATTCTTGTGTTACTTATCCCACATATAGAACCCTATTTTACTTCCTTGGCACAGCTTCCATTGCAAAGGCTTCTACAATGTCGCCTTCTTTTATGTCATTAAATTTATCTATGTTTAATCCGCATTCATATCCGGAGTTGACTTCCTTTGCGTCATCTTTGAACCTCTTAAGAGATGCAAGGGTCCCTTCATATATTACTATGCCATCCCGAATTACTCTTATTTCATTATTCCTGTTAATTTTCCCGTCTGTAATATAGCAACCTGCAATGGTACCTATTGCAGATGCCTTAAAGGTTGCACGCACCTCTGCATGCCCCAGCACTACTTCCTTGTATTCCGGTTCCAGCATTCCCTTCATGGCAGCCTCTATATCCTCAATGGCATTATATATTACCCTGTAAGTCCTGATATCTACTTTATCCTTTTCCGCCAGGGCTGCTGCCATAGGCTGCGGCCGTACATTAAAACCGATTATTATTGCATTCGATGCTGATGCCAGCATTACATCCGTCTCAGTTATTGCACCTACTCCTCCATGTATTGTATTTACCTTCACCTCGTCATTGCTGAGCCTTGCAAGAGATTGCTTGACTGCTTCCACTGAGCCCT
>CAYURW010000042.1:0-4382 GCA_964447145.1 uncultured Clostridiaceae bacterium | reverse complement strand
TTTTTCCAAACTCTCACGAACGGCCTCAACCGAGCCCTGAACGTCTGCTTTTACAATTAAATTGAGATCCTTAACTTTGCCTTCCTGTATTTGGCTGAAGAGTTCCTCAAGGGATACTGTCTGCTTGCTTTGGATCTGCGTAAGGCGCTGTTTGTCTTTACGTTTTATTGAAACGGTTTTTGCGACCTTTTCATCGTCTACTACCATAAAAATATCTCCGGCATCAGGTACTTCATCAAGGCCCTGTATCTCTACGGGCATAGAAGGGCCGGCCCTTTTTATTCTCTTTCCTTTGTCGTCGATCATACCTCTTACTTTACCGTAGGTATTTCCTACAATAAAATAATCTCCGAGACTTAGTGATCCATCTTGTATTAAAAGCGTTGCAACCGGACCTTTACCTTTATCAAGCTTTGCCTCTATTACTGTTCCAGTTCCTTTTTTACCGGGATTTGCCTTGAGCTCCTGCATTTCAGCAACTAATAATATCATCTCCAGAAGAGTTGATATTCCTTCCTTCTTCTTGGCTGAAACCGGGACCATTACTGTATCTCCGCCCCAATCCTCTGCAAGAAGCCCGTATTCTGTAAGTTCCTGCTTGACTTTGTCAGGGTTAGCCCCCGATTTATCTATTTTGTTTATTGCGACGATTATTGCTACATTAGCTGCTTTTGCATGGTTTATTGCCTCCACGGTCTGCGGCATGACTCCGTCATCCGCTGCAACTACGAGAACTGCTACATCGGTGACCTTAGCTCCTCTGGCCCTCATTGAAGTAAAAGCCTCGTGACCCGGGGTGTCCAGAAAAGCTATTTTTCTGTCGCCTATATTTACCGTATAGGCACCTATATGCTGTGTAATCCCCCCTGCCTCCGTAGCAATTACATTTGCTTCCCTTATTGCGTCCAGAAGAGAGGTCTTTCCGTGGTCCACATGTCCCATAATCGTTACAACCGGCGGTCTTGCTTTTAAGTCCTCAGGTTTGTCTTCTTCTGTTTTGAGAAGTACTTCCTCACTATCTTTATCTATAAGCCTTTCCACTTCTGTTCCGAATTCTTCGCATATTATCTGAGCCATATCAAAATCCAGAACCTGATTTATATTTGCTATGACTCCAAGAAGCAACAATTTTTTTATTATTTCTGTTGCAGGTTTCCCAAGCTTTTCGCTCAGGTCTTTAACCGATATCAAGTTTCCAATTCTTACTGGTTTCTTTGGCATTGAAACTTCTTCACGTTTTGGCCCTTCCGGCTCTTTATACCTAAAACCTTTATTATAAGGCTTCCCCTGCCTCTGCTTATTGGGTTGTTTGGTCTGTGGGGTTCTGGTTTGGGTCTTCTTTCCTATTCTTTCAACTTTCTTGAAATCTTTTTTTGAGTTAAGCTGCATTGCTTCATCGTCTATTTCTGGCTGGACGGCAGCAGGTTTTTCAGAAGTACCTGATGTTATATTATTCCTTAGAGGATGCGGCTGCGGTTTGTTCAGTGGCTTGCTGACTTTGCTCTCATAATTGGGCCTCTGTTGTGTCTGTGGAGGCTTCTGATGAGTCTGACGGGTCTGCGGCGCCTTCTGCATCTGTGGCTTCTGCTGAGGCTGTTGTACTTGCTGAACTTGTGGCTGCCTCTGCTGGGCTTGCGGCGCATGCCGGGCTTGAGGCGGTTTCTGCTGTGCCTGCGGCTTCTGCTGCGGCTCCAGTACTTGCTGAACTTGTGGCTGCCTTTGCTGGGCTTGCTGTGGCTGCCTTTGCTGGGTCTGCGGTGCCTGCTGGGCTTGCTGCGGCTGCTGTACTTGCTGAACCCTCTTTTTTGTTTGCTGTGGTATTTGTCCCGGCTTTTGCCCTTCAGCTTTTTGATCCTGTTTTACCAGATGGCCTTTAATCATGACAATGTCATTATCCCCCAAAGTACTCATATGATTATTAACATCTATATTAAGTTCCTTTGCTGCGGCAACGAGTTCTTTGCTCTGGACCCCCAGTTCTTTGGCCAATTCATAAATTCTTATCTTGCTCAAGAAAATCACCCCCAGGTTTGATTTTTTTTCCTAAAACGTATAGTTAATCAGCTTTTCTTTAATACCTTTGCTGAAATTCTCGTCAATAATCCCTAATACGGATCTTGCACTTTTTCCGATGCTATTCCCAAATTCCTCTTTCATGCCCCAAACAATTAACTGCGTGTTGTAGAAATCTGCCGTATTCTCTATGCGCTTTCTGGTATTTTCAGAAGCATCCTCTGAAATAATCACAAGTTTTATCCTGCCGTTTCTTATTGAATTTCTAACGGCATCCTCACCGGTAATCAGCTTGCCGGCTTTGTTAGCAAGGCTAATTATCGAATAAGCTTTATCCATCGGAAAGCTGCCCCCTCAATTCATTATAAATATCAGCATCAATAGGGATTTCCAATGCACTTTCCAACCGCTTCCCCTTAATGGCAGATTCGAGGCATTTTGGATCAGGACATATATAGCAGCCCCTGCCGGGTGCCTTTCCTCCCTTGTCTACACTTACTTTTCCTTCAGGGCTTCTCACTATTCTGATAAGCTCTTTCTTAGGTTTCATTTCATTACAGCCAAGACACTTCCTGAGAGGTACTTTCCTTTTTTTTTTCACAGAACCAACCTCCTTTAACTGCCAATAACCTGCGATTGACTCTTTATATCAATTTTCCATCCCGTAAGCTTGGCTGCCAGCCTTGCATTCTGCCCCTCCTTGCCTATTGCAAGTGAAAGCTGTGAGTCCCCTACAACGACTCTTGCAGCATTCGATTCTTTGTCTATCGTCACACTTATAACCTTTGCAGGACTAAGCGCACTTCCAACAAATATCTCAGGGTCGTCATTCCACTCAACTATATCAATTTTCTCTCCCCTAAGCTCCTCTACTATTACCTGTACCCTCTGACCTCTCTGGCCTACACATGCTCCAACCGGGTCGATATTCTCATTATGGGAAAAAACAGCTATCTTTGTCCTCGAACCGGCTTCTCTGGCAATGCTTTTTATCTCTACTATGCCGCTTTGGATTTCTGGTACTTCAAGCTCAAACAGCCTTCTCACCAATCCGGGATGGGTCCTTGACAGGACTATCTGAGGACCTTTTGTGGTCTTCTTGACCTCAACAATGTATGTCTTGATTCTGTCCCCCATGTTATATACTTCATTGGGGGCCTGCTCTCCAATGCTAAGAATAGCCTCTGTTTTGCCCAGATCTATAAATACGCTGTTCTTTTCCTTTCTCTGAACAAGGCCGGTCACAATCTCGTCTTCCCTGCTTATATACTCATCAAATATTATGCTTCTTTCCGCTTCACGAATCCTTTGAACCACCACCTGCTTTGCAGTCTGAGCAGCAATCCTCCCAAAGTTTTTTGGAGTAACCTTTGTCTCGACAACATCGCCTTCTTCATAATTTTTATTTATATTCCTGGCATCCTCAAGGCTTACCTGCAAATGCTCATTTTCTACCTCCCTGGCCACAGTCTTAAGTGCATAGACGTCAACTTCGCCCGTTTCCCTATTTATTGCAACTTTTACATTCTGTGAGGATCCAAAATTTTTCTTGAAAGCTGATACCAGCGCAACGTCAATTGCATCAATCAGCAACTCCTTTGAGATCCCCTTTTCCTTAGCTATCTGATCTAAGGCCTGGATAAACTCTTCACTCATTTACTGCATCCTCCCACGCAATAATATACTAAAATTTAATTAATGGTCTAATAAGAGCAATACGGCTCTTGTCTATACGAAGCAATTTGCCTTCTTCTTCTATCATTACTTCATCTATGGTATGTCCTTTTAGAATGCCCTCTATGGCTTTTTTGCCATTGAGCGGCGAGAAGAACTTTATCTCAATTGGTTTTTCGTTATTTTTCTCATAATCCCTATCGGTTTTAAGGGGTCTGTCAATTCCGGGTGAAGACACTTCAAAAATATATGACTGTTCAATAGGATCAGCTTTGTCAAGCAACACACTCAACTCTTCGCTAACAGATTGGCAGTCATTAATTGTTATTCCTCCTTCCTTATCTATATATACCCTTAGATACCAATCAGGGCCTTCTCTTTTGAACTCAATCTCAACAAGTTCAAAACTGTTCCTGTCAATTACTGGTTTAGCCAATTCATATACTATGTCCTCTACCTTTCTTTTGGCCATGTAACCTTCTCCTTAATGCTTTATTTTGGGTCGCCTATTATCCGCATAATAATATGAAAGAGTGGGATTGCCCACTCTAAATTAAAGCCGATTTCATTAACATAGGGAAAATGTTTCCCACCATGAAAATTATAGCACTTTTAAGTAATTCATGCAAGCCTAATGTTTATCCATATTTCATAAGCCCAAGGGCATCAATCGTTCGGAAACAAGCTCAATTGGT
>CAYURW010000041.1:8998-21222 GCA_964447145.1 uncultured Clostridiaceae bacterium | reverse complement strand
CTATTGCAATCCCTCCTCCTATTTCTTGCAGATATTCTGCAGCAGTCCTCATATCGGAGTCACTGTCCCCTATGACTACGATATTGTGTGAATCGTGGGCTACAGTGGATGCTATTGCACCGTTTCTCAGCCCCAGGCCTTTAACAAGACCCAATCCTATGTTGCCTGTAGCATTGTGCCTTTCTATAACCGCAGCCTTAAGGAGGGGCACTCCCTCTTCGGTGATGTATTTCACGCCTTCATTATAAACAGTACACCACAGGTCTTTCGTTATTAATGAATGGGGCTGCATGCCTATTACCCTGAGGCCCTGCTCTTTGGTCATTATGTCAAAGCAGTTCTCCGCAAGTGGCTTCATATTAACTGAGTTCCGCATTTTTGAATCGTTTATGCTCTTTATGCTGAACAGTGCTTCACCTTCCTGAGCTATCAGCTTTCCCTCTTTGTACACCTGCAGGACTTCGATGTTTTCCAGGTCATTTAGGATCACAACGTCTGCCTTGTATCCGGGAGCAATCGCCCCCACCCTTTCAAGATTGTAACATCTTGCCACATTAAGAGTCGCCATTTGAATTGCTCTTACCGGTTCTATCCCGTGCCGGATAGCCAATCTGATGTTGTTATCAATATGCCCCCCTGTAAGGATATCTTCAGGATGCCTGTCGTCGGTGCAGAAAAGGCATCTTGATATGCTGCTCTCATTTATGGCAGGGATGAGGTCAATAACATTTTTTGCAACAGAGCCCTCCCTGAGCATCAGGTAAGTTCCCAGACGCAGCCGCTCTTTTGCGCCTTCCGCACTTGTGCATTCATGGTCGGTTCTTGCTCCGGCCGCAATATAGGCATTCAGTTCCTTTCCGCTAAGAAGTGGATTATGCCCATCAATAAACTTATTTGAATTCCTTGCCAGAATGATTTTATTCATAACCGACTTTTCGTTATGTATGACATTTGCATAGTCCATAAGCTCGCCAAGGCCAAGGACCCTGGGGTGGTTGATCAATTCCATAAGGTCCTCCGCTTTAAGCACACTTCCTGCGTTTTCAAAGGGAGTCGCCGGCACGCAGGAGGGTAGCATTATATATACATCAATGGGCAGGTTCTCTGTCCCTTCCAGGATGTACTTTATTCCGGCTATTCCTTTGACATTGGCTATTTCATGGGGATCTGCGATTATAGTCGTCGTGCCCTTCGGTGCAACGGCTCTTGCGAATTCCCCGGGAGTGACCATGGAGGACTCAATATGAACATGTCCATCCATAAAACCGGGAGCAAGATATTTCCCTTCCATATTAAGCTCCGTAGCCCCCGTGTACTCTCCTATTCCCGCTATATATCCATCATGGATTGCAACGTCGGTTTTGTAGATTTCTCCTGTAAAAACATTAATAAGGCTGATATTTTTAAAAACCATCTGCGCCTTTGCCCTGCCTGCAGCCACATCCACCAGAGCCATAATAATATCTCTCATCCCGATACTCCCCCCTACAAATAAATCTCATCATGATATATTTTTATAGTGATTTTTTTCATTATATCATAAATTAGCAGGAATTTATGATATAATGAAAAATCCGGTCAGAAATTTAATTAAATTTCTGACCGGATCATATTATTTCCGGATTACATTGCTATGAATCTGATTATAAATATTGCAGAAAGTATATACATTGTCAATGATACTTCCTTTGCTCTCCCTGTGAGAAGCTTTATGAAGGTATATCCCAGCATCCCGAATACAATACCTTCAGCAATGCTGTATGCAAAAGGCATCATTACTATAGCCAGGAATGCAGGTATAGACTCTGTGAAGTCCATAAAATTAATCTTGGTAACCGGCTCCATCATGAACAATCCTACCAGTATAAGTGCCGGTGCTGTTGCTGCACCCGGTACTATTAGGAATAAGGGAGAGAAAAACAGTGCAAGAATGAAAAGCACTCCCGTTGTTAATGCAGTAAGTCCCGTCCTGCCGCCTTCCGCAACTCCTGAGGCACTTTCGACGTAAGTTGTGACTGTACTTGTGCCGCACAATGCGCCAAAAACAGTACCTATTGCATCTGTCAAAAGGACCTGGCTTGCTTTTGGAAGCCTTCCGTTTTTGTCCAGCATATTCGCTTTTGAAGCAACCCCAATTACCGTTCCGACTGTATCAAATACATCAACAAATAAAAATGTAAATATTATTACCAGGAATTTTGCGCTGAATACCTCTGACCAGGATACTTTGAAAGGGGCCATAGCTATAGGTGCCAATGAAGGCGGGAGTTGTACTATGCTTCCGGGGAGTTTTGCAACTCCTACGATTATTCCTATTACTGTTGTAACTACTATCCCTATGAACAGTGCTCCCTTTACTTTCCTGCAAAGCAGTACCCCTGTAATAATCAGGCCCGCTAGAGCCAACAAAACCGGTGTGCTCCTCATATCTCCGAGGGCGACTATAGTGCCGTCGCCGGTTTTAACTATCCCGGCATTAACCAAGCCTATAAAGCATATAAAGAGGCCTATCCCTACACTGACCGCATATTTAAGGTTCATCGGTATTGAATCTATAATTGCTTCTCTAACTTTGAAAAAAGACATGATGATAAATATTATACCTTCTACAAATACTGCGGTAAGTGCCAGCTGCCAGCTGTAACCCATGGCTCCTACGACTGCAAATGCAAAGAACGCATTGAGCCCCATACCCGGCGCAAGGGCAAAGGGGTAATTCGCAAGAAATGCCATAAGAATCGTAGTCAATCCGGATGCCAAACAGGTCGCCGTAACCAATGCCGGGGCATCCATGCCCGCTGCGCTTAGAATTGACGGGTTTACTATAATTATGTATGCCATTGTCATGAAAGTCGTGATACCCGCAATTACCTCTGTTTTTACATTGGTATTGTGGTCCTTCAGCTTGAAAAGATTTTCAAGCATATCGGGGTTCTGTAGATCTGATTTTGTTGTCATGCAATTCCCTCCTTGTTATTTTGGCATATTTACCTTGCCTGCCATTATATATATATTACAACATTATTTGAGTTATTAATAGCCCTTTGCGGCAGCCGGCCGGATGATTTTTAGCAGGGCTCGCCGAACAAAGGCGGCGCAGCCGCATTTGATGCCCTTGCGCCTTTTCCGAAACATAATTAGCTGATGTCTATCCTAAATGTATAGGTTCTGCATTCATACGGTATATTATGTGAAAACCCGCCTACAGCTCTCTATAGGCGGGTCACTATTATTCTTTTTCTAACGGCTTCATTGTGGGGAACAAAATTACATCTCTAATTGAATAGGAATCCGTAAGGAACATTATTATCCTGTCTATTCCTATCCCCAAACCCCCAGTAGGCGGCATACCTATCTCAAGGGAGTTTACAAAGTCGTCATCTGTTGCGTATGCTTCGTCGTCCCCCAATTCCTTGTCATTTGCCTGCTGCTCAAACCTTTCCTTCTGGTCAATAGGATCGTTAAGTTCGGAATAAGCATTGGCAATCTCTCTTGCATATATAAAAGCTTCAAACCTCTCTGTCATAGTAGGATCATCATTCTTCTTCTTTGTAAGAGGTGATATTTCAACCGGATAATCCAATATGAAGGTAGGCTGTATGAGGTGTTCTTCAACATATACCTCAAAGGCTGCATTCAATATATCCCCCTTGGTACAGTCCTTAAGCTTCTTCTTAAGCTCATCTTCTACCTTAAGTTTCTTTGCAATTTTTCTTGCCTCTTCATCAGTTTCAATTTCATTGAAGTCCACACCGGAATACTTCTTAACAGCATCTACCATTGTCATTCTATTCCATGGGGGTGTCAAGTCCAATTCAGTTCCCTGATAGGCGATCTTTGTTGTTCCCAGCACCTTTTCCGCACAATAGGCTATCATGTTTTCGGTAATCTCCATCATATCTGTGTAATCTGCATAGGCTTGGTAAAGCTCAATCATTGTAAACTCAGGATTATGTCTTATGCTGACACCTTCATTTCTGAAGTCCTTGCCCATTTCGTACACTCTCTCAAAGCCGCCGACTATAAGTCTCTTCAAGTAAAGCTCCGTAGCAATTCTAAGATATAAATCTATATCCAATGCATTGCTGTGGGTAATAAAAGGCCTTGCCGCAGCCCCGCTGGCAATGGTAGCCAAAACTGGCGTATCTACCTCTATGTAATCCCTCTTGTCCAGGAATTCCCTTACGGCCCTTATTATTTCAGTCCTTTTGTAGAAGGTATCTCTGACATTTTCGTTCACAATAAGATCGATGTATCTTTGCCTGTATCTTATTTCGGTATCCTTAAGGCCATGCCATTTCTCCGGAAGAGGCTGAAGTGCTTTGCAAAGCAAAGTTATCTGCCTTGTATGCACTGATGTTTCTCCAGTCCTTGTCTTAAAAACATAGCCCTTAATACCTACAATATCACCTACATCGTAAGCCTTAAACTGTTTGTATTCCTCTTCCCCTATTTCACTTTGCTTTGTATAGGCCTGGATTTTACCGTATCTGTCCTGTATATCACAGAAGGATGCCTTCCCCATATCCCTGAAGGACATTATCCTGCCGGCTATTGAAACATCTTTGCCCTCCAGCTCGGCAAAGTTGCCCTTAATATCCTTTGAATGGTGTGTCTGGTCATAATTCAGTATCTCAAAGGGGTTACGCCCCGAAGCTTTTAACTGCTCAAGCTTTTCCCTTCTGACCTTAATTTCACTAAGGTGCATTTCGTCATTAGTCATATTAGTAGTTCCCCCTTATTTATTAATTTTTAATATTTGATATTTAATTATTCCATCCGGTACAATAATATCAACAGTGCTTCCAATGCCTTTACCCATCAATGCCTTGCCAACGGGGGATTCGTTCGAAATTTTAAGATTTATGGGGTCAGCCTCTGCAGAGCCTCCAATCGTATATTCAACCTCATCACCCAGCTCTATATCCTTTAATGTAACCTTGCAGCCTATACCAACAGTATCCGTCTTAATGTCATCATCATCAATTACTTTGGCAGTTCTGAGTATGCTTTCGATCTGCACTATTCTTCCTTCTACAAAGGCCTGCTCATTTTTTGCTTCGTCATATTCCGAATTCTCGGATATGTCGCCGAAGGCCAATGATTGTTTTATCCTAAGTGCTATCTCAGCTCTTCTCTTGCTCTTTAAAAAGTCCAACTCATCCTCAAGCTTAGCCAGACCCTCGATGGTCAGAATATTTTGTTTGCTCATCGCCTCTGCCTCCCGTTTTATAAGATATTAATATACGCCGCATATACCACAAATACTCGGATGTGCTGTGTATTCAACTGATACACATATAAAATCTGGCTTGTATTCCAGCCAGTACAAAAAAATTTTATGGAATTTTCTTATGATAATATGCTTCCAAAATAGTATTTTATTCTATATATTGACTCAGTTTTTATTGGCTTATGCTGCAATGTACAATTAAACATAAAAACCTCTATGGGAGCATTGCCTTTCTTTATTTGTCTATTATAATGTAGTAGTTTTCGTATGTCAAGTATCAGTAAAGGACCCTTGAATATTGAACCGTTCCATTAAAAAAACAAGCCGCCGGCAATTCTTTATATATAATATTAATTGCCCGGCGGATATATGTTTGGTTATCTCATAAATATACTTCTGCCCTCAAATTCTTCTACCCTTGGCTTAAAATTGATCTCCTTCAAAACCCTCAAATAATCATCTGATGTAATCTTATCTATATCCTTCTCTATTATCGCTACCAGCATTGCTTCTATTACATTCGTTCCGAAGGAACGGCCTTCCATGCTCGGGGTAGAAGTTATCAATGTGCGTATCCCGCATTTTCTGAGCCATTCGCTGTCTTCCATAGTAACTGTATTTGTAACGACCATCTTCCCTTGCATCCCTCCTGGCATATAATGCCTTATATAATGGAAATCTCCGGCAATTATATCGGCTTCATAAAAATATTTGTCAATTTTCCCGGCCTTGCTCATTCCATTGTTCTGTTCCTTCCCGGTGGGGTACAGCATTTCAAAGGGGAGGCGGCAAGCAATGGGAGCGATGATGCTTGCAATTCTATCCAGCATTCTTAATGATCTAATAGGTATATTTATGCCCAAGGCAACCATAAGATCCCCAAGGATAAGCTCGCAGCCCATGTTCTGAAAACCTTCAGCCATTCCGTACCTGTCAATCCCGGGTATGACAAACACTTTCTTTCCGCCTATCTTTTCAACATTCTCATTGATGAATTCTGGCACCTGCCTCTCCAGGGACACTTTAAGACCTGAGCCATCCACCATGGGAGTAATTTTCGCAGCTTCCATGATTGGAAGGGCATCTTTTATTTTATAACGGGCTTTGCCTGCATTCAGGTAAACGTCTATTCCTCCCATTCCAAAGGCATCCACTTTTCCGTCCAATTCCCGGATAAGTGTTATTGCCATTTGTATATCTCCATCTGTACCGATTCTTTCAATAGTAATCTTTTCGCCGTTAATATCTAATATTGCTTTATGATTCCTCCTGGAGGAGCCTATACTTATGCTGACTACATGTTTCATATCATACTATCCTTTCGCTTCAGCTACACTATTTTGCAGATGCCCCAAATAGTCCAGGTATTCCGATAATATTTTCTTTACCCGGGTGCAGTCAGAAATCCTGAAGATCTCATCCTTAACCTTTGCAGATCCCGGCATCCCCTTTAGATAGCAGGCAGTATGCTTGCGCATCTCCCTGACTCCTATGCTTTCTCCCTTAAGGTCCGTTACCATATCCATATGCATAATGATTGCCTCTACTCTTTGTTCATAAGAAGGCTCGGGAAGCAGCCTCCCTGTCGTAAGGTATTCAACTGTCCTTTTGAAAATCCAGGGGTTCCCCTGGGCTCCCCTTCCAATCATAACTGCGTCACAACCCGTTTTCCCGAGCATTTCCTTTGCATCCCCTGGTTTTAAAATGTCGCCGTTCCCTATTACGGGTATATTGATTGCGTTTTTTACCTGCCTTATTATTTCCCAATCGGCAGTACCGCTATAATACTGTTCTCTTGTCCTTCCATGTACAGCTACCGCCGCTGCGCCTTCCGCCGCCGCAACAGATGCTATTTCCACCGCATTTATAGAATTCTTGTCCCAGCCTTTTCTTATTTTTATTGTAACCGGAACCTTTACAGCCCTGACAGTGCTCCTTATTATTTTTGCCGCTATGTCGGGCCTTTTCATTAATGCGCTGCCATCCCCATTTTTTACTATTTTGGGAGTGGGGCAGCCCATGTTTATATCAATTATTGCAGCCCCGGCAGCTTCTGCTTGTCTCGCAGCTTCAGCCACTATATCAGGTTCGCTCCCAAAGATCTGCACAGCCGCAGGCTTTTCCTCCTCTGCAATCTCCAGCAATATCGCAGTATTGTCACTTTTATAATGCAAGCCCTTTGAGCTGACCATTTCAGTATAGGTAAGGCCGCAGCCCTGTTTCTTGCATAATACTCTAAAAACCATATCGGTTACACCGGCCATAGGTGCCAAAAATATATTATTGTTAAAGTCTACGTTTCCTATTTTCATATTTTTGTTACCGCCTGATATTCTGATAACTTTTATTTCTCTATATTTCTTTCATATATTATCCGAAGACCTTCAAGGGTAATCAAACCGTTCACAATATCGATGGTTTCAGATTCTGATGCTATCAGCCTTGAAAGTCCCCCGGTAGCCACTACCTTTGCATTTTCATCCCCCAGTTCCCTTTTCATGCGCTTTACTATGTAGTCCACCTGGCCCACGTATCCGTATATTACACCCGATTGTATGCTGTTTACTGTATTCTTGCAAATAACTGTCCCCGGTTTTATAAGCTCTACCCTGGGAAGCTTGGCAGTCCTTTCAAAAAGTGCATCCATGGATATTCTGATGCCGGGAGATATGGATCCCCCCAAGTATTCACCGCTTTTTGACACCGCACAAAAGGTGGTTGCAGTACCAAAGTCAACAATTATAAGGGGTCCGCCATATAATTCATATCCGGCGACAGCATTAACAATTCTGTCGGCTCCCACTTCCTTAGGGTTGTCATATTTGATGTTCATTCCCGTCCTGGTACCCGGTCCGACAATAAGGGGTTCCCTGCCTATGTACTTTCTTGACATATGCTCCAAAGTATACATAATAGGCGGAACAACAGAGGAAATAACTACTGCTTCAATATCGGCGGATTTAAGCTCCATCAGTCCGAAAAGCTGGCTGATTATTATTCCGTACTCATCCGAGGTTTTTCCTTCATCGGTCTTGACCCGCCAATAGTTAACAAGCCTTTTTCCTTCATAAATCCCCAAAACAATATTAGTGTTTCCGACATCAATAACAAGTATCATAAAAATCCTCCCGGTATTTCAAGATTTATAAATGTTCCCGCCGATTCTCAAACAGCCTTATTATACATATCCGGACATGCCCCTTACAGATACCTCTCCGGACATTATTTCCGACCTGGTCCCGTCCGGTAATTTGACAACAAGATGCCCTTCCTCTGTTATGTCTTCAGCCAATCCTTCGATTTCTTCTTTTTTACCAAGCACCCTGATGCTTCTCCCCAGAATTGCTGAATTACCTTTATATTCATCAATAAAGCCTTTTATGCTTCCATCTTTGACAAAATGCTTATATATTTCCTCAAACTCAAAAAGTACCGAGGCTGCCAATACCTGTCTCATCACACCCTTGCCGGTTTCGATGCTTACTGATGTTGCAGTCTCCGATATTTCCGGTTCGAATTCATCTGCCCCCATATTGGTATTTATCCCTATGCCCACAATTATGTACTTTATTTCATCTGCCTCTGCACTCATTTCAGTAAGTATTCCGCAAATTTTCCTGCCTCCCGCCACAATGTCATTGGGCCATTTTATTCCTGCCTTCAACCGGCAGCAGCTCCATAGAGACCTTGCGGCGGCAAGGGCAGCGACAATTGTCAGCTTGGGGGCGTCAGAGGGCAATATATCCGGCTTCAGAATGACAGACATCCATATACCCTTGCCTCTGGCAGAGATCCAGTGCCTTCCAAGCCTTCCCCTGCCTTCGGTCTGCTCGTCGGCTATTATTACTATCCCTTCCCGGAAAGAACCTTCTGCCATTTTTTTTGCGTAGGTGTTAGTTGAAGGAGTACTGTCGAGAAAAATAATCTTTTTACCAATAAAACTCGTTTTGAGAAATGGTTCAAGCTCCTTTGAGGACAATATGTCCGGGCTTCCAACAAGTTCATAGCCCCCGTTGGTCCGGGATTCTATAATGTAACCCTCTCGGCGAAGCCTTCCGATATGTTTCCACACAGCCGTTCTGGATATCCCAAGCCTTTTGCTTATTTCCTCCCCGGATACTCTCTGCCCTTTATTTGATTTTAACTCTTCCAGCACCCTGTTTCTCATGCATATCCACTCCTCAGGGGGTCCTGTCTTATATTACTATTTTACTACATATTTAATAAAAAAACAGACAATTTCTCGTCTGTCTATCGGTAAACCATTTTTATTACGGGATATGACCTGTTTTTGCAAGACATATCCCGTTTTTGTACTCTAAATAAGCAGGACTATACATTTTAGGATAGACATCAGCTAATATATTTCGATACCCTATAATTAGATACCGGATATCCTAAAATGTTTTCCTTGATTCATAGAATACGCCGAAGGTTGTATGTTATTTTTAATTAGCTGTTTGCTGGCGTATTCTATATAGTTCTAACAATAACTCCCCGTTATCAAGAATCATATCTTGCACATTGAAAGAAGTACACCGGCTGCAATTGCAGACCCTATTACTCCTGCAACGTTAGGTCCCATGGCATGCATAAGAAGGAAGTTTGAAGGATTGGCTTCCTGGCCTACCCTTTGAGACACCCTGGCTGCCATCGGCACTGCGGAAACCCCTGCCGAACCGATAAGGGGATTTACCTTTCCCCCTGTCACTTTGCACATTATCTTCCCGAATAGCACTCCCCCTGCTGTACCTCCCGAGAAAGCTGCAAGCCCCAGGAAAATTATTGCAAGGGTCCTGGGAGAGAGGAATAATTCCCCATTAGCAGTAGCGCCCACTGTGATCCCAAGGAAAATAACGACTATATTCATCAATTCCCCTTCTGCCGTCTTGAACAATCTGTTCAATGTGCTCTGTATCGTTGCTGACTCTCTCATCAAATTACCGAACATAAGCATTCCGACCAGGGATGATGCCGCAGGAAGCAGCAATGAAACCACTACGGTAACCAAAATCGGGAATATTATTTTTTCAAGCTTCGATACAGGCCTCAGCTGTTCCATAACTATTTCCCTTTCGGCCTTTGTCGTCAGGGCCTTCATTATTGGAGGCTGTATCAGAGGCACCAGGGCCATATATGAATATGCAGCTACTGCAATAGGCCCCAAAAGCTGGGGTGCAAGCTTGGCAGTAAGATATATAGCAGTCGGGCCGTCGGCTCCGCCTATTATTCCTATAGAAGCTGCCTCAGGAACAGTGAATCCTAGGCCGGGTACAAGATTCAAAGCCAATGCGCCCAGGAAGGTCGTAAATATTCCGAGCTGTGCTGCTGCGCCAAGAAGTATGCTCCTCGGATTTGCAATAAGGGGCCCGAAATCCGTCATAGCTCCCACTCCCATGAATATGAGCGGGGGGTATATACCCAGCTTAACTCCCCTGTAAAGCCAGTACAAAAGTCCTCCTACATCAACCATCTTGTGTACATGTTCTCCCGTTACCGGATCCGTAACGAGTTGATATATGGGTTCTGCATTCAGTCCTGCCAAAGGCAGGTTAGCGAGAAGCATTCCAAATGCAATAGGTAATAATAGCAATGGCTCAAAGCCTTTCTTAAGAGCAAGATATATAAGGACAAAGGATACTATCAGCATTACACATTCCTGCCATGTAATAGCGGATATGCCCATGCTTAAATAGAAACTCTTTAACGCTTCCATCAGTGACATTCATATTCCCCCATTCTTTGTTCTGTTGTACCTATCCAAGTACAATCAAAACCTGTCCTGTATTTACTGACTCACCTGCATTGACCTGTATTGAAGATACTGTCCCGTCTGCTGCCGCCATTATCTCATTTTCCATCTTCATTGCCTCGAGTATGCAAAGGACCTGTCCCTTTTTCACTGTTTCACCGACTTTAACATTAACGGACAATATCGTTCCGGGCATTGGAGACACTACTGTAGCTGCTCCGGCCGGTACTGCTGCAGGCGCCGCTTTTGCTGCGGGTGCGGGGGCTGCCTTCGGTGCAGACGCTGCCGCAGGTGCTGGTACCGGTGCCGCTTTCGGGGCGGGGGCTGCTGCCGGTGCAGGTGTGACCACTCCGCCTTTTATTTCTTCTACCTCTACCTCATAACTTTTTCCGCTGACATTTACTAAAAATTTTCTCATTTTCCTAAACCTCCCTATAATCTGTTAAGCATTTGTTCGTGTCTTCCGACCTTAGCCCATACAGGAGTATTGTCTTCCGTTCTCTTTACAGATCTGACAACCAGATTGCTGCTGCTTCCCATAAAAGCTGTCAATGCGGCGCTTATAGCAGCCAGTAATTCCCCCTCGTCTTCCTCTGCAGTCCGGACTGCTTGCAGAGGCTCGTCGGTATCCTCTATACTAATAATTTCAGTTTTTTTTTCTGCTCCCCTATTGGACACTACTTTTAACAAATCAAGCATATAAGCCAAACCAATAAGAACAATAAATGTCATTCCCATGCCGACCCCGGTAACAATAAGTCCATAGCCAAACATATCTGAAACAGTTGTCATTTATTTTCCCTCCTTCTCTAAACGGGCAGATTGCCGTGTTTCTTTGCCGGTCTGTTTTCCCTTTTGCTTGCAAGCATTTCAAATGCGCTTGCCAGCCTTTGCCTTGATTCCGAAGGCTCTATGACCGCATCTACGTATCCTCTTTGTGCTGCAATATACGGTGTGGCAAATTTCTCCCTGTATTCCTGTATCTTCTCGGTGCGTGTCTGTGCAGGGTTTTCTGCCCCCTCGATGTCCTTCTTGAATATTATATTGGCAGCTCCTTCAGGCCCCATAACCGCTATTTCCGCTGACGGCCATGCAAAAACCATATCGGCTCCCAGATCTCTGCTGCACATTGCAAGGTATGCACCGCCATAAGCTTTTCTTACTATCATTGTAACTTTGGGAACTGTTGCCTCTGAATATGCATAAAGCATTTTTGCTCCGTGTCTTATGATCCCGCCG
>CAYURW010000041.1:0-8988 GCA_964447145.1 uncultured Clostridiaceae bacterium | reverse complement strand
CTGATTTGTTCCAGGAAGGAAACCAGGTACGTCAACAAGATTGAGTATCGGAATATTGAAGGCATCACAGGTCCTAATGAATCTTCCGGCTTTGTCCGAAGCATTTATATCCAGGCATCCTGCAAGGACCTTAGGCTGATTGGCGATTATTCCTATACTTGCTCCGTTTATCCTTGCATACCCTGTGATTATATTCACTGCATAATAGGGCTGAACCTCTAAGAAATCTCCGTTATCTACCACAGCTCTGATTATGTCCTTCATATCATAAGGCTTGTTCGGGCTTTCCGGTATTATTGAATTTAATGTCTCTTCGATTCTGTTAAGATCGTCTCCGGTTTCGATAACCGGAGGTGCCTCCATATTGTTCGAGGGCAAGAAGCTTAAGAGCCTTTTTATTTCCTCAATGCAGGATTTTTCATCAGGACTGATAAAATGGGCTACACCGCTTACTCTGTTGTGGGTCATGGCGCCGCCAAGATCCTCCGATGAAACATCTTCCCCTGTGACTGCCTTAATGACTTGAGGCCCTGTAATAAACATCTGGCTGGTCTTATCAACCATAAAGGTAAAATCGGTAATGGCGGGAGAATAAACAGCTCCTCCTGCACAGGGTCCCATTATTACTGATATCTGCGGAATAACTCCCGATGCAATTGTGTTTCTGTAGAATATCTGTCCGTATCCGGAAAGGGCATCGACTCCCTCCTGAATCCTTGCTCCGCCTGAATCATTTATCCCTACAACGGGTGCACCCATCTTCATGGCAAGATCCAGGACCTTGCATATTTTCTTGGAATGCATCTCTCCGAGGGATCCGCCTATAACGGTGAAATCCTGAGCATAAACATACACTAGCCTTCCGTCAACAGTCCCATAACCTGTGACTACTCCTTCAGCCGGCGCTTCCACAGATTCCATTCCGAATTCGGTACACCTGTGCTTTACAAATGCATCCAGCTCTACAAAGCTTCCCGGGTCCATAAGTAAATCAATTCTCTCTCTTGCAGTCAGCTTCCCGGCTTTGTGCTGCTTCTGAATCCTGTCGGCACCGCCTCCTTCGGCGATTTTTCCCAGTATGTCATGCAATGCGTCGATTTTCTCTATTGACATAGAATCTCCTCCAATTCCATAGTGATCTTATTTTCTCTCACAAAGCTCTATTAAAACGCCATTGGTGCTCTTGGGATGAAGAAATGCTATTTTTGCACCGCCGGCTCCGTATCTGGGCTTTTCGTCTATAAGCCTCATTCCCTTTTCTTTCATTTCCTCCAAAGCCGCTTCAATATTGTCTACCCTGAAGGCCAAATGCTGAATCCCTTGCCCTTTGGCCTCAATAAATTTTGCGATGGGACCCTCGGGGGAAGTTGACTCCAACAACTCTATTTCCGTATCGCCTATGGGCAGAAATGCCACTTTTACTTTCTGCTCCTCAACTACTTCAACACCGTGAAGTTCCAATTCCAGAACGTCCCTGTAAAGCTTGACAGCCTCGTCAAGATTGCTAACTGCAATACCGATATGATCCAACTTACTGATCAATACTACACCTCCCCCCGCATATGTGCACTCATTTTGACATCAATTGCTTTTATTCCTGTTTTCCCTGAATTTTTCCACCAGCCTGTCTGCGGCAGAATATGGATCCAGCTGCCTTACTGCAACCTCCTGAACAAGCTCGTCTATTATGTTTGTATCCTCACCTATATAATATATAGTTTTCATGACAGTATCCCTGAAAATGTCCATTATTTCTGTTTTGACTCTGTTTATTTTCTTTTGCCTGTAGGTACCGCCTTTGGTCTGATATTCCCAATGGCTCTCAATAAGCTCTAAAAGCTCCTCTATGCCTGTATTATCCTTAGCAATAATATTCAATACCGGGGGTTTGTACTCCTCATTTCTTCCAAACTCCAGAACAGCTTCAATTTCTGCAGCAGTACGCTCTGCACCATCCCTGTCGGATTTGTTCACTGCAAAAATATCCCCGATTTCCATAATGCCTGCCTTTATTGCTTGTATATCATCCCCCAGACCCGGCACCATAACCATAACAACCGTATCTGCGATCCGTACAATATCAATCTCAGACTGTCCCACTCCTACTGTCTCAATAAATATGTAATCCATCCCAAAGATATCCAGGATCCTGGCGGCCCCATGGGCAGCCTTTGACAAGCCTCCCAATGCCCCTCTGGTTCCCATGCTTCTTATAAAAACCCCCGGATCGGTACTAAGGTCAGACATTCTCACCCTGTCTCCCAGAATTGCGCCGCCGGTAAAGGGGCTTGTAGGATCAACAGCAACTATACCTACTTGCTTTCCCTCTTTTCTAAGCTGCTTTGTAAGCTTATCGGTAACAGTGCTCTTGCCTGCCCCGGGAGGCCCGGTAATACCTATGATCCTGGCATGGCCGGTCATAGAGTAGCATTCTTTTATAATTTCAATTGCCTCCGGCTCTCCATTCTCCATCATCGTTATCAGTCTCGCAGCCGCCCTTTTATCCTTTTTAAGCAAGCCTGCCTTAATATCCATACCATTCTCCTATGCCTCAAGTTATCTCTTCTTTACATTTTTTCTGATAAAATCGATTGTCTCTGAAGTGGGGGTGCCCGGTGTAAATACCCCTGCGATACCCGCACTGATCAACCCGGGTATATCATCCTCGGGGATAACTCCTCCGCCTACAATAAGCATGTCCCCGGCGCCTCTCTCCTTTAACAGATTAACGACCTTGGGGAAAAGATGGTTGTGAGCACCTGACAATATACTCATAGCCACACAATCAGCATCCTCCTGTATAGCTGTTTCTACGATCTGTTCCGGTGTCTGCCTGAGACCTGTGTATATTACCTCCATACCCGCATCCCTAAGTGCCTTCGCGACAACCTTTGCGCCTCTGTCGTGACCATCAAGCCCCGGTTTTGCAACTACCACTCTGATAGGCCTTTCCAAATTCATAACCTCCCAACAATTCTATTTAATCCATTTGTGTGCCCAAGCTCCGCAGCACGGGTAGACAGCAGCTTAAAGTACTATCGACTGCTGGTATTCTCCGAATACCTCCCTCAATACTCCACAGATTTCGCCCAATGTAGCATAGGCTTTAACTGCATCCAGTATCAAAGGCATGAGATTGTCGTCACCCTTTGCGGCTTTTCTCAATTCTTCCAGTGTCTTGCCTACCTTATTGTTGTCTCTTTCTTTGCGCAGCTCGGCCAGTTTCTTTTTCTGAAGTTCCCCAACAATTGGGTCTACCTTCAAAAGTCCTTTCGGAGCCTTTTCTTCGGTCTTGAATTTGTTCATTCCGACAACAATTCTGTCTCCTGATTCTATTTCCTTTTGATACTTATATGCACTATCCTGTATTTCTTTTTGAATATAACCGTTGTCTATTGCCTTTGCAGCTCCTCCCAGCCTGTCAATATTGCTTATATATTCCATTGCCTTTTGCTCTATCTGGTCCGTCAGACTCTCAATATAATACGACCCGGCAAGAGGATCCGCAGTCTCTGTGACCCCGCTTTCATATCCCACTATCTGTTGTGTCCTCAATGCAATCCTTACAGAATCCTCTGTTGGAAGAGCCAGAGCCTCATCCTTTGAATTAGTATGCAGGGATTGTGTCCCTCCCAATACCGCTGCCAATGTCTGCATGGCAACCCTTACTATATTGTTGTCAGGCTGCTGTGCTGTCAAAGTGCAACCAGCTGTCTGAGTATGGAATCTAAGCATCATTGACTTTGGATTCTTTGCCTGGAATCTATCCTTCATAATCTTAGCCCACAGCCTTCTTGCAGCCCTGAACTTAGCCACTTCTTCCAAAACATCATTATGAGAATTAAAGAAGAAAGACAACCTGGGTCCAAAATCATCCACGTCCAAACCTGCTTTTATTGCAGCCTCAACATATGCAATACCGTCAGCCAGAGTAAAGGCTACCTCCTGTGCCGCCGTTGAGCCTGCTTCTCTTATATGATATCCGCTTATGGATATTGTGTTCCATTTTGCGACGTGCTTTGAGCAATACTCAAAAATATTGGTAATAAGCCTCATAGACGGTTCCACCGGGAATATGTATGTTCCCCTTGCTATGTATTCCTTAAGTATATCGTTCTGTATGGTGCCGGAAAGCTGGTCTGAGGTAACACCCTGTTTTTCGGCAACTGCTATATACATGGCCAGCAGTACCGCTGCCGGAGCATTTATTGTCATTGATGTGCTTACTTTATTAAGGGGAATGCCTCCAAATAGTATTTCCATATCCTTAAGTGAGTCTATCGCTACTCCTACTTTACCTACTTCCCCTTCGGAGAGTGCATCATCCGAATCGTACCCAATCTGAGTCGGAAGGTCAAAAGCAACACTAAGCCCTGTCTGCCCCTGATCCAGCAGATATTTGTATCTCCTGTTGGATTCCTCCGCAGTGGCAAAGCCTGCATACTGTCTCATTGTCCAAAGCTTGCCCCTGTACATGGTAGGCTGAACACCTCTGGTGTACGGGAATTCTCCCGGATAAGACAGATCTTTTTCATAGTCAATGTTTTCTATGTCTTCGGGGGTATAAGCCCTCTTCACCCTGATGCCCGATGAGGTTTCAAATTCTTCTTTCCTTTCGGGAAACCTGGCAACTACTTTTGTATTTACAGTATTTTCCCATTCATCATGAGTCTTCTTTAACTGCACTAACCTTTCCTTGTCGAACATGTTTACCCTCCTTATTAATATAAGTATAAAGCATTATACCAAACATAAAGCATTCGCAAATAAAATCCACGATGACAAGTGATGAAACAAAAAATTCATTATTAATACAATTCTGCAAGTTTTCCTTCTTATTTCTTATGATAGCATATTATTGCCCGTGTTGTGTACTGTTTTTGATTAAATATTTTTAAAATTAAGTGTTAATTAATAAACAATCCCCAAAGGGTACTTTTACCTGCCGGGGTTTAGCATCTGTTGTGTATTGCGGCTGCTCTGGCTCCCCTGCCCAAAGTTAAAGCCTAACCTTGTCAGGCTAGGCTTTGTCACCTTATGCATTCATAAATACTTCTTCAAATTCAGCCTGATCAAGCTTTTCCTGCTCCAGTAGCGCATTTGCAACCCCGTGAAGCCTGCTTATGTTGTCTCTAAGCAGTGTCTCAGCTTTTTGATAAGCAGTATCTATGATTCTTCTGATTTCTTTGTCTATCATTGCAGCGACCTCTTCGCTGTAATTCCTTGTTCTGGTAAGATCCTTCCCAATAAACACCTCGTCATGTTCTGAACCAAAGGTCATTGGTCCAAGGAATTCACTCATTCCGTATTCCGTAACCATCTTCCTTGCAATGCCGGTAGCCCTTTCGATATCATTTTTTGCACCGGTGCTTACATCATCCAGCACAATTTTCTCAGCGACCCTTCCTCCAAGCAAGCTCACTATCCTTTCCTCAAGCTCGGACTTTGATATATGGAATTTATCCTGCTGGGGCAAAGATATAGTATAACCCCCTGCCCTTCCTCTTGGAATGATAGATATCTGATGTACGGGGTCCGCATTTGGAAGAAGCTTTTGCACGACTGCATGGCCCGCTTCATGATAAGCGGTAAGCTTTTTATCGTGGTCACTTATTACTCTGCTTCTTTTTTCGGGTCCGGCAATTACTCTGATTGTAGCCTCATCAAGATCAACCGGTTCTATCTTTTTCTTTCCTTTTCTGGCAGC
This sequence comes from uncultured Clostridiaceae bacterium, assembly GCA_964447145.1. Taxonomy (GTDB): domain Bacteria; phylum Bacillota; class Clostridia; order Lutisporales; family Lutisporaceae; genus BRH-c25. The sequence goes on along the minus strand of CAYURW010000041.1, from coordinate 3,281 downwards.
CAGAAGTGCCGATTCATTCATCACATTTTCCAGATCTGCAGGAGTAAAGCCTGTAGTCCCCTTAGCCAGGGTTTCCAGGTTGGCATCTAATGAAAGAGGCTTATTCCTTGCATGTATTTTCAGAATTTCTTCCCTTGCCTTAATATCAGGTATACCTACGGTTATTTGCCTGTCAAAACGTCCGGGTCTCAAAAGTGCAGGGTCCAATATATCGGGCCTGTTGGTGGCGGCAATTATTATAATTCCTTCATTTACACTGAAGCCATCCATTTCAACCAGCAACTGATTAAGTGTCTGCTCTCTCTCATCATGGCCTCCGCCGAGGCCAGCACCTCTATGCCTGCCCACTGCATCTATTTCATCAATAAAAATTATACAAGGGGAGCTTTTTTTTGCTTGCTCAAAAAGATCCCTGACTCTGGAGGCACCTACACCAACAAACATTTCAACAAAATCAGAGCCGCTTATTGTAAAGAAAGGTACCCCTGCTTCTCCCGCAACTGCTCTGGCAAGATATGTTTTGCCGGTTCCCGGTGGCCCTACAAGAAGTATTCCTTTTGGTATCCTGGCACCTAACTCAATAAATCGCCGTGGCTGCTTCAAAAATTCAACGATCTCTCCCAGTTCTTCCTTTTCCTCATCCGCACCTGCCACATCGGCAAAGGTTATTTTCTTCTTATCGTCGGTATGAAGCTTAGCCCTGCTCTTTCCAAAGGACATCACCCGACTGCCCCCGCCCTGGGATTGCTGTGTAAGAACAAAGAAGAAAACAATGAATATAACGATCAGCACCAGAGACGGAAGTATGGAAAACCACGCAGTCGATGCTGTCTTTATCTCATACCTGACATTTAATCTGTCCCTCTCTATATAATCCTGTACCAGTTTGTTAAATTCACTGCTTGGAACAATGGCCTCAAATCGTTTGGAATTTGAGAGCTTGCCGGAGACGATTGCTGTTCCGTTATTATCCGAAACAGTAACCTCCTTTATCCTCCCGCTTTCTATTTCTGCGACCAACTGGGTATAGGACAGTTTTTCTTTAACAGGCTCGGCATTTTGAATTATCAATACAAACATATATATTATAATGATAATCAATATATAAAAGCTTATGCTCCTTAGAAATTTTTTCAATAATGATCCTCCTTCTCAAGAGATATAATACTCAAAGCCCCTAATAGCTGAATAGACAACAAAAATATTTTAGCATACAAATATTAGAATTACAATATTGCAGTATAGGTATGAGCTTAAAAAAGCACAATTATGCATAATTCCGGTTATTTGCCTGCATAAACCTCAGGCTTTAGCACGCATACAAAGGGAAGGTTCCTATAATGCTCCGAATAATCCAATCCATATCCTACGACAAACTCATCGGGGATCTTGATCCCGATATATTCTATGTCCACTTGGGTCTTCCTTCTGTCCGGCTTATCAAGAAGGCTGCAAACCTTGACACTTTTGGGATTCCTTGTTTTGAAATTCTCAATGAGATAACTTAATGTAAGCCCCGTGTCTACAATATCTTCTACGATAAGGACGTCCTTGCCCTCAATGTCTCTTTCCAAATCTTTGATTATTCTTACTACACCGGAAGACTTTGTAGTTGATCCATAGCTTGACACTACCATAAAATCCATTGTCAGTGGCAAGTCTATTGATCTCACCAAATCAGAAAGAAATAGCATACAGCCCTTCAGGATGCCTACGATAAACAACTCTTTCCCCTTATAATCTTCCGTAATCTGTTTCCCTAGTTCTTTAACCCTATTTGCGATTTCCTCTTCACTTATTAAAATATTTTTTATATCCTCTAACACTGTGCTGACTCCCTCCTGTATTTAATTAATAAAACATCATCAGTATCCCCGGTGACCTTGTATTTTTCGCTGAGCCTGCCACCAACGATCCAGACAACCTCATTTCCGTCCGCAATTATCTCTATCCCGTCCCTTTTCTCCTTGGGCACTTTTTCATCAATAAAATAATCCTTCAGCTTCTTGGTTCCCTTCATTCCTATAGGTGAAAAAACATCTCCGGGCTGTCGGTGCCTTAGTACAAGCCCTTCCTTTATTCCGGAAGCGTCAATATAGATAGAATCTTTCCGTCCCTTTAGTTCATCTATCTCCCCGGCTTTTTTCCTTTCAACCGTAATATGGCCGTAGGCAGTATCAATACTACTGCTTGCGCAATCGCATTTTAAATTATAATAACACTTTTCATCGGCCTTAACAATACATTTTGCCAGTATCAGTCTATCATAGGAAATGTATGCTTTGATGCTGCAGGGGAGCATAAGGGAGGCTCCGGTAGGTTTTTGGGTAAGTCCCAGAACCCCTTCAAAATGTTTGAATTCAAAACCGTCCAAATTATTTAAGAGCTTTTCAACACACTGTCTTACTACTCTTCTCCTCAATGCAACATGCAGTGCCGCAAGCTGCGGAACATCGACAACCATCCTGTCTTTGAGACTTTCCGTGATTTTTTGAAATGCGGCATCCGCCTCATTCTTTATATAATCGTTTTCTTCTCTTATTAAGTCCGAGAACCTGTTTAATGCTATTATAATACTAGGGTTGAAATTTTTCTCTATGTATGGTATAAGTTCAAGCCTTACCTTATTTCTTTGATAGATCGGCTCCAGGTTTGTCCTGTCCAGCCTGGGGATCAGGTCATTCTCAATGCAGTATCTCTCTATTCTGAATCTTTCTATTTCCAGCAGCGGACGTATTATATTCCCCCTGACGGCCTCAATGCCCTTGAGCCCGTCTATTCCGCTCCCCCGTATAAGCCTCATAAGTATTGTTTCAGCATGGTCATTCAGGTTCTGCGCAACTGCGATTTTGTTTGCTCCTACATTTTCGCACACCCGGTCAAAAAAACTGTATCTGATTTTCCTGGCTGCATCCTCAGGAGAGAGCCCTGTCTCTTCAATGTATGAAGGTACGTCAAATACTTTGATAAAGACGGGTATTCCCCAGCTCCTGCAAATCTCCCCTACAAAGAAGGCATCTGCATCAGCTTCCTCACCCCTAAACTGATGGTTCAAGTGTGCCGCATAAAGGCTGAAGCCATATTCCCCACATAGAGACTTCAGCACATGAAGCATGCATAAGGAGTCGGGCCCCCCCGAAACTCCTGCCACTAATTTGTCCCCGGGTCTTAGCATTTCGTATTTTTCAATTGTTTTCTTAATGTCTCCAATCAGATTTTCCATACTCCCACCTCTTACTGCTTATATAGTAATGCTAACACACAGTTGTGATACATAAAAG
>CAYURW010000040.1:0-22129 GCA_964447145.1 uncultured Clostridiaceae bacterium | reverse complement strand
ATAATGCAGGTGCAACTCCGAAAGTATGGAATAAAAAGATGCTTGAAGACGGGCATTTGAAGGTGGAATACTATGAACAAGATAGCTCAAAAGTATTTTCAAACACCGATATCAAAGGGGGGGTTGCCGTCACCTATCGTGATGCAGATATTGACTTTGGCGCAATAGGAACATTTACTGCATTTCAAGAGTTGAATAGCATTATTAAAAAGGTGGCTGGTATGAATAATGATAGCTTCAGCAGCATCATTTTTGGTCAGGAAATATATAAGTATACAGAAAAGCTTCACGAGGACCATCCGGTTGCAGAGAGCCACCTCAGCAAGAATCATAAATATGATATAAAAACCAGTGCCTTCGACCGGTTGGGTTTCATATTTTCCGATAAGAAACCAAATGACGGGTATTCATACATTCAATTTCTGGGTTTTCAAAACAATAGACGTGTCTACAAATGGGTTCGCCGGGATTATATTTCCGAACACGCAAGCTTGGATAAATACAAAGTATTTATTCCTGCAGCAAATAGCAGCGGCACCTTCGGAGAAGTTTTGAGTTCACCCCTAATTGGCACTCCTCTAATTGGTTCAACTCAAACGTTTTTAACAGTTGGATCATTCGATACTAAGAAAGAGGCGCAAGCAGTGCTGAAATATGTTCGCTCCAAATTCGCCCGTGCACTGCTGGGGGTCTTAAAGGTTACGCAGCACAACACCTCAGAAAAGTGGAAATATGTCCCTCTCCAGGACTTTACCCCCTCATCCGACATTGACTGGTCACAGCCGGTTCACAATATAGATCAGCAGCTATATAAAAAGTATGGACTCGATGAATCTGAGATTGAGTTCATTGAATCACATGTAAAGGAGATGGAGTAATGGTTAGTGCGAGGATCAGCGCATTTGATCAAACAAACCCTACCATCTATGCTTACACCACCCCCAATGACGCATCAAAAAAGGGATGGGTCAAAATCGGTTATACAGATCGGGATGCCGAGACCCGTATCAAGGAACAGACTCATACCTCAGATACAAAGTACGAATTGCTATGGTCCCATGATGCAAGATTTGGCGACGGAGAATATTTTATCGATGCTGATTTCCATTGGTACCTGACGCAATATGGTATTGAGCGGGGCAAATTTCATGACTCGGGCAGGCTATCTGAGTGGTTTTATTTCGGAGGGGGAAAAGAGAAGCAGTCTGAAGAGATCTTTAAGAAATTCGTATTCAAAGATTACAGTCAAATACAGCATCCTGCACAAGGGACACAGTACCAGCTCCGGGAGGAACAAGCAGATGCTGTTCTGCGCACCCTAAAATATATGAAATCAGGTAAGGAGCCGGCAAGCTTTCTTTGGAATGCAAAGCCGCGTTTTGGGAAGACCCTTGCGACTTACGATTTCATCCGCAAAGGCGGGTTCAAAAATATCCTGATAGTTACTAACCGCCCTGCGATTGCAAACTCTTGGTATGACGACTTTGCAAAATTCATCAAATGGCAGGAACCATATATGTTCTTTGTATCCGGAACCGATTCCCTTAAGGGTTCAGGCGCATTATCACGGGAAGGGTATATAAAGGTTATAGAGAATTTTTATGATGAGGATAGCACAGACCTTAAGCAAATAGCCTTTATTAGCCTGCAGGATTTGAAGGGGTCGTTCTATTTTGGCGGCGGCACTGAAAAGCTTGAGTGGATAGCCGGAACCGAGTGGGATCTGCTTGTCGTTGATGAAGCCCATGAAGGGGTGGATACATCAAAAACACATTGGGCGTTTTCAAGAATAATACGGAAATTCACCCTTCATATGTCCGGTACTCCCTTTAAGGCCATCGCAAGCAGCAAATTCAGTGCGGAGCAAATATACAACTGGTCATATGCCGACGAGCAGGAAAAAAAGAAAAACTGGGAATACGATAAAGGCGGCAATCCATATGAGCCATTGCCTCAGCTTAACATGTTCACATTCCAGCTTTCTGCAATGATTGAGGAAAAGCTTCTTGAGGGGCAGACCATAGGGGAGACCACCTATGATTTTGCATTCGATCTCAATGAGTTTTTCTCTGTTGAAGAAGGCAAGACAACCTTCAAACATGAGAAAGACGTGAAGAGATGGCTGGAGAGATTGACGAAAAACGAAAAATATCCATTCTCGACTCCTGCCCTGAGGAAGGAGCTGAAGCACACATTCTGGCTCCTTGACAGAGTCGCCAGTGCAAAGGCCCTGGCAAAGCTTCTCAGTGATGATGCGGTTTTTATGCACTATAAGATAATAATTGCTGCCGGTGACGGCAGGGATCTCACCGAGGAATCGGAGGATTTTGTCTCAAATGAAAAAAGCTACGACAAGGTGCGTAAGTCCATAGAAGAAAATGAGTACACAATCACGATAAGCGTCGGGCAGCTTACCACCGGTGTGACCATACCGGAATGGACGGCAGTGATGATGCTGAGCAATATCTCCAGCCCTGCTTTGTATATGCAGGCTGCATTCCGCTCGCAAAACCCCTACCATTATGAGAAAAACGGCAAATACTATAAAAAAGAAAACGCATATATTTTTGATTTTGCTCCTGACCGCACCTTGGTGATGTTCGATGACTTTGCCAACAGGCTGATTGGTGATGGCAGCGTCAGCGACAAGGACCGCCCGGAAAATATTAAAAGGCTGCTCAATTTCTTCCCTGTCATTGGAGAGGATGAATACGGCACCATGGTGCCTTTGGACGCAACACAGGTACTCACAATTCCAAGAACCATACTGGCGACAGAGGTGGTCAAAAGAGGCTTTATGAGCAACCTGCTGTTTGCCAATATTTCCGGTATCTTCGCTTTACCAAAAGAGATCGTTGACGGTATCCTGAACGAACTCCCAATCGAAAGGCAGGGGAAAAAGGATAAATCAGTGTCTACTGTTGATTTGACCGGAATAGAGATTGACGAAGAGGGTAATGTGATAGTGCCCCCTGAGACTGTGATAAACAAACAAAATGAGCTGTTTGGTGACAAGGTGTATGATATATCGCCGGTAACAAATGCCATTGAACAATCTCTCACGGAGATTCCATCAAGGTCTCATGTTTCGCAGGAGGTCACCGCCAGGATTGTTGATGTTGCCATGGATTTGGCAAAACCAATAATCGTGGACACAGTCAAAACCGGTTTTGATTTGACAAAAGCCCAAGCGGATAAAATTGAAAAAAAGCTTAAGGATACAATTACCGAAAAAATTGCGGAGGTCGGTAACGAAAATTACCGGAAACAGTTTGCGGTCAGGCAGAAGACTGACGCAGAGATCAAGGTTGCTGAGAACTCCCTGGGAGAAGATGAGATAGAGTCGGCTATCAGAGAAATAGAAGCCAGGCAGCAAGCGGAATTTGACAGATTGCAGGCTGAATTTGCAAAGAATCTCAACGAAACAATCAGAGAAACCATCGAAGAGCAGAAGGCTATACAGGTGGAAGAACAGGCAAAGCTTAAGGCGGAGAAAAATAAGGATGCAAAGGAAGAAGAAGTCCGGGGACATCTCCGCGGGTTTGCCCGGACAATTCCGAGTTTTCTGATGGCATATGGGGATCGGGATACAAAGCTCGGCAACTTTGACAGCTATACCCCTGATGAAGTATTTCTTGAAGTGACCGGAATTACGGAGGAGCAGTTCAGATTCTTGAGGGACGGTGGATCGTATATAGACGAAAAGACCAATGAGGTAAAGTATTTTAACGGAGGACTGTTCAACGAAATAGTCTTTGATGAGGCTATACAGGAATTTTTGAATATACGGGAAAGACTGGCGGATTATTTTGACGAATCCCATGAAGAGGATGTTTTCAACTACATTCCACCCCAGGAGACCAATCAGATTTATACACCAAAGCAAGTGGTGAGGATGATGGTACAAAAATTGGAGGATGAAGATCCGCATATATTTGAAGATCCCGACAAGACCTTTATTGATTTGTTCATGAAGTCCGGGCTTTATATTACAGAATTGGTAAAACGCCTGTTCAACAATCCGGTAATGAAAGAAAAGATACCTGATAACGATGAGCGGTTAAGGCACATCCTCGAGAAGCAGCTATACGGGCTTGCACCCAGCGATATTATATATCACATTGCGACGAACTATATTTTTAGCTTTGATACAGAAAACAGAATCAGCCGCAAGCATTTCAAGAGTGTTGATACCAGACCTGCCGTCAAGGAGGGGAAGCTCGACGAACTATTGGCTGCGACCTTCGATGATTTGAAATAATAAGAAAACATTTGGGTGTAATGAGTAGTATTTCAAAATAGAGTTGCAAAGCAAAAGTCATAATTAGTAAAAATCCTTAGAACCACTGCGATTCTAAGGATTTTGCATTCTTTTTGGAGCTACTGGGGGGACTCGAACCCCCGACCGCTGGTTGTTCGTAAGGTAGCATAAATTACTTTTCCTTTTATAGATTGCGAAAAACGGAGTTGTCTTCATAAAGATACGGATCATTCATAAGCAACCCCCTTAGCTTTGTTTTCAGGCATCTTAGCGCGTACAAAAATCATTGACAATGAAATAGAAATGCCATGGATTATAACTAAAACGGCAAGTTGCGTTCCGCCGAAGTGTTGCTACAGGAAGACTGCTCAGCCCAATCGATCCGCCGGGCGGAAACACCGGACGATTATTTTGCGACACTGTTATTTTGAGTACAGAGAAAAACATTGCGTTTGAACGCAATAATATGATGTTTTTTCTTTCGCAGTATGATATAATACTGGTTATGAAACAGATTGCGTACATGACAGTGAAACAAGCGGCGGAGCGCTGGGGTGTCCAGGCCCGGCAGGTACAGTATCTTTGCAGTCAGGGCAGGGTAAAGGGAGCTGTGCGCTTTAATGGCGTCTGGGCGATTCCCGGGAATGCCGCCAAGCCGCACAGCTCCAAATTGAAAGCGGTTGCAAAGCCGTCGCTGAAGCCTGAAATGGATTTGCTGATTTTCAAAGAAATTTGCGACCATTTTCCTTACAGCATCAACGTCACCGAGCCGGGTGGGACCATGATCTACGCTAATGAAGCGTTTTTTGAAGGTACAATCAGTGAAGCGCGCGTAAATGCCATCGGAGAGTATAATATTTTAACCGAGAAAATGGTGGAAAAATGGGGTCTGAAAGAGCACCTTCAAAAGGTTTTTGGCGGCGAAAGGGCCTTTACCCGGAATTTGAAATTCCCCAACAAGGAATTGGTCGGCGAACGCTATAAAAAAGAATATGCGTTTGTCAGCATATATAATGATATTGCCTCTTTTCCCTTGTTTGATGAGGAAAACCGCTTGCGCTATGTCATTTCTGTTTTTGTTCCGGTTCGTCGCTATGAGGCCCGCGAGGAAGTGGCACAAGCCAGAGAATATATTGAAGAATATTGGCTGGAAGCCTTTGACATGGAACGGATCGCCAAAAACGTCAATTCAAGCCCGGCGACCCTTTGGCAATTATTTAAAAAAGAAACCGGTTTTACTTTGCATGATTATTATACCGACATCAAAATCAAACATCTCAAAGAGAAGCTGCTCGATGCCAACCTCTCGATTCAGCAGGCATTTCATGTCTGCGGTATGGACTACAGCTCTTATTACACGTCGCTTTTCAAACGGCATACCGGCCTGACGCCCAGACAATTCCGCAATTCACACAAATAGACTCGTTATAAAATCCATCATATTCTGCCTGTCACTAGTTCCGTATTATCCTATACAATATTTATGAAGGGAGCGCTTTTAGCGTTTTCCGAAATACCAAATCAAATCAAGCGGGAGGAAAATGTGATGAAAAAATTATGTGCGATGATGCTGGTGCTGGCTTTATCTTTAGTGGTATTGATGCCATTGGCGCTGGCGGCGGAAGATATAAAGTCCTACACCCCATTCAATCTGACAGTCAAGGAGATACCTGTAGATGAGACCCATCCGCGCGGCTCGGCTGTTTTGACGTTCAGCATTAAAGATTTGCCGCGCAGCACAGATAAACAGCATTGGGAAGTGTGTATAGAGAAAAAAATCGGCGATGGTGAATGGATCGGAACGAACGGAATTCCAAGTGAAACCATGCTCGACCAATGGCAGAAAAGTCCCGGCGTATTCTTCTTTGAACAGGTGTGGGTGGAGACATACGACTGGGACGGTACCAAACAAATCAGCTATCGTATTTACGTGAAACTCTACGATGAAACATGGACCGGAGTGGGAGCCAGTCCGTATTCCAACATTGTTTCGATGGGAATGGTCTCCAGCACCTGGGCGGTTGCCGAACTGAAAAAAGCCGAGGAGTTGGGATTGCTTCCGGATATCCTGAAAGGTGCAGACCTGACAAAACCGGTAAACCGAGAGGAATTCTGCGAAATTGTGATTCTATTATATGAGAAGGCGACCAATACAAAAGCTGAAGCGGCTTCACCCAATCCTTTCACAGACACCGACAATCCACAAATTTTGAAGGCTTACAAAATCGGCATTACCAGAGGTACGTCGGCTGATAAATTTTCTCCGAAGGAATTGATCACACGTGAGCAGTGCGCCACTATGCTTTTCCGGGCGATCAAAGAGATTGCGCCCGACGCCGATTATAGCATCGCAGGTGTAAAAGATTTCCCGGATCAGAAATTCATTTCCGGCTATGCAGCAGAGGCGACCAAGTATATGTCCAAAATCGGCATTATCAAGGGAGACAGCCAGGGCAATTTCATGCCCAAAGCCACCACCGACGCGCAAAAGGCTGCCGGCTACGGCATGGCGACGCGAGAAGCGGCGATTGTAATGTCGGTCAGGTCTTGTGATAAGGTTAAATAAAGCAAAATGTAGAAGTATTGGAGCGATAAATATGATTAAAAGAAAAAAAGGGTCTTGCAAAAAGTTTTTGCTGGTGGCGCTTTTAATCTCATTGCTGTCAGGACTTTGCGGAAGCGGGTTTTGTGTTGCAGTTGCGGAAACCTTTCCCGACAGCAATCCTCACGTATCGGCCGGCGATAATTATTGCATGGCGATTTGCGACGACGGTTCTTTGTGGGGCTGGGGCTATGACAATGGCGTACATTTGGGTCAGCGATACACAGAGAAGCCTTTTATCGACAAACCGACCAAAATCATGGACGATGCCAGGGCTGTCTTTGCCGGCTGGGGGACAACGCTGGTCATTAAAAAAGATCAATCCTTATGGGGCTGGGGCGACAATATGCCGGGCGTCGGAGAAGAACGCATCACTTATGCTCTCAAGCCGCAGAAGTTGATGAGCAATGTGGTTTCAGCCGCATCGGGGAACTGGTTTGTCGTGGCGGTGAAATCGGATGCCAGCTTGTGGGGTTGGGGTAATAACTTGCAGGTAAAGCTCAATAAGAAGCTCTTCATTAATGATTGCAAGAAAAACAGCCAGACGATAATAAAACCTGTTTTGCAACCGATGAAAATCATGGACGGCGTCCAAAAAGTTGCGGCAAACGGCACTGCTTTTTGTGTGTTGAAGAAAGACGGCTCGTTGCTGATGCACAATGGCGGTGTCAGCGGAAACAAAAAAATCAAGGTCGGAGACATAGAATACAAGGTTTTGGCCACCGGTGTCAAGGATGTTTTCATGGTGTCGGGCACCGTTTACTTCACCAGGGCCAATGATTCTCTCTGGGGTGTCGGGCAGGAGGTCTACAAAAATCGTGGCACGTTTGACATCAATAAACAAAGCGCCTACGACTATACACCAGTGAAAGTCATGGACGGCGTCAAAGCGGCGGCGGTGAGTGAAGGGTTGCCCCTGCTGATTCTCAAAAAAGACGGAAACTTGTTGGTGTGGGGTATGAATGGGATTATCAGCGATTTTTTTTATAAGAAAACCCCTGATTCATCCGTGTATTCCAAAAATAAAACCCTCAAATTACTGGATAATGTCGCTGAAATCAGTGCAGGGCCATTTCAATATCTGGCACGCCGGAAAGATGGCAGCATTTGGACATGGGGGATGAATCTGAATGGCGGGATCGGCGACGGTAATCCGGGCAGCAGCACCTTTGGTACGGATAAATTCATCCGCCTGGATTTTTCAGCGGATGCAGAGCACCTTTTTACATCAGGGGAACAGGAGAGCAGACTATTGTCCGCTTGGCTCAAGGAGAAGGAAGGCAGCGGAGAGATTCCGCGTCTTGACACAACAAGAGAAGCCAACTGGACGGGTGTCTGGGATGAAAGAGTGGTCAACGGCATGACGGTTAAAAAATCGGGCAAGCTGTATTATGGCTATGATGTCTGGGGCAATCTGGCATTTGTGGCCACCCCCAATGGCAATAAACTCAAGGGACGGATGTCGGAATCGATTTTTGAATTGACAATGCTGCCGGACGGCAAAAGTTTTACCGGTTTGATTTATCAAAACAGCGCTGCCGAGGCGGGATTCTGGCAGGGCAAACGTGTGATATAAGCAAAGCTGCGAATCCTTGCGGCAATCGGAAAAAAGGAGCTTGTGATGAAACAATATAAAATATGCGGGTTATGCGTACTATTGAGCTTAAGCTTGTTTCTTGGCGCCTGTAATAAGACCGGCGACGCCTCGACCACTGGTACTAATCAAAACACGACGGGTGCAAGTAATGAAAAAATAGTCGTTGAAAGCACTTCCATGGGGAAGGTTACCTTTAAAGAAAGCAGCCTGCGTAACAAAAAAATGATTAAGGTTGTCTCCGGTGGTGAAGTTGCCTTAACCGATGATGAGGGAAATGTCTGGTCGCTTTATATACCGCCTTATGCGTTAAGAACGTCCACGGAAATCGAGCTGGTAGCGTTAACTTCCATCACTGGCGATTCGCTGGATGTTCCTTTCAAAGGCGGCATTCAGCTTTTGCCGGATGGCTTGAATTTCGTTGTTCCGGTGACCATGACGCTGAGAACAAAGGACGGAACCCTGGAGCCGGTCCCTTTCCTCGGAAGCCATGACGGTACAAATATGAATTTCATCGCTTGTCACCCAAAGAGCAATACCATGCAATTTGATCATTTCAGCAGTTTGGTCTTTACCGACCGTGGCAGTTTACGGACGGCTGCCAGCCGCGGCGAAATCGAGAATAAAGCCCTGTCTAAAACACAAAGTGATCTCACCTTTATACGCAAATATTTAAAAGAGCATAAAAACGATGTAGAAGTTCCTACCCCGCCTGCTGTTTCGCTAGCCTGTGAATGTGAAGAGACCGCAAAAAAATCGGCGGAGCAGAACAAAAAGTTCATCAATGATGCCTTTGAGCCGGAAGGATTAATGCTTCGCATGTTGCTCAGTGACCTCAGCGCCATCTCGTTTTTAGAAGTCGAGACCCCGTTGGAAACCGATATTAAATATAACATCAGCGCGCTGATGAACCGGTTGAGTGTAAAAGCTTCCAAACTGATGGACACCTATCGCAGCCAGCCGGACTATATGCTTCCAATCCTTCAGTTCGCCATTAAAGTCGCGAAAGAAGCAGAAGCGGGCAATTTCCTGGGCGATGATGTTGCGCCGGCCGCTGCAAAACTAACGGCCAAGATGCCTTCATTTATGGCAAGCTCTCTCGACACCATCCTCAAGCGCCTTACCGAAGAACATGACTACCGTCAAGGCAGTGTCGCGTTGAAAGTGGCTTCATGGGTCAGTCAATTTGGCGATTTTGACGCCGGCGGCATCATGAAAAGAGTTCAAGCCGCTATGAGATTCAACCTTGAGCTGTCTGTGAAATACGTAACCGCTGACACGAGCTATGGGGTAGCGGCAACGATTCCCGTAAAACTGGAATTCGCCTCCCCTGCTGCAGGCAATTTGCTTCATGGCTCAGGGACAACCAGATTGAACTTCAGCACTAGCGTGCCGGACACGGAGATGTCAGCCACCTCACTTCCAATAAATGTTCTCATCACCGAGTTCAATCCCTGTCTTGGATCCGGCTATTTTGTCATCAGTGGATTATATGTTAATAATGAAGTCATGACCATTGATGATGAAAGTATCCCTATGCCCATTTATCAAAGGTGGTGGGAATTTGCGTTTGAAGCTTACGCTTCGAAAGGCGGCTCAGAATTGGATTTTATGAATACGGATACCCTGTATAAATTTCCATTTACAATCAATAACCTGAATGCTGAAACCTTCAGTGAGTCGATTGATGGAAAGAACAACTCCAAAGGCAAAATGACCATTACTTTCGAATACAAAATGACGCACTCTTGACAATGCTTCCCCTTATCCAACATACTTGAAATGAAAATGGAGTCCTGTCATGCGACTGGCGAATAGATTGAAGAACAAAGGGGAGCATTGGATGGAGGTTCTACCCAAATGACAGTCTATTGCTTTAATCAGCATTAAGGCGTTGATAATCCTTTATGATATAAAGCTTAAATTTAGCAGAAATCCAGGATGCGAACTAAAAAGCGATATCTTTATGAGCAAATGTGCCGCCATACCGACAAGCTCTTTCGCCGGTTCTTTTGCTTCAGCTATCAGCGCATCATCAATCTCAACATCCTTTGCCATTTCCATGACCAACCGCATGATATTTACTCTCCCAATTTCAACAATTAATAAATATGAAAAAAGATAATAAAAACGTGTAGCCATTGAAACTACATGATTATTTCATTGGAGCTGGTGGCGAGAATTGAACTCGCAACCTGCGGTTGTTTGTAAGGGTGGGTGTTATTTATCGTTTACTCATACTTATTATTATAGATGCTCTTTTAGAAATGTTTTGAAGTTCTCATAAGCCTTTTCCATATTATATTCATATTCCAAATCAGTGATTTCATCGAAAATATCTTCTGTTATTTCATTTAAATTATCTGTTTTTTTCACAGTAAAACCTAAAATACTTTTTTGAGTTTCTTTATCACTGTCAGCAATGATATAAAGTACTTCTTTACACTCATTTTCGGCTCTTTGTGCTAATTCTAAAAAATCATCGGCAGCCTTTCGTAAGGATTTATAACATTTTTGAAGTAACTTGTCCGGCTTATTTGTTGAAACTGAAAGGTCAAGCCAAGTAGCCGTATCATAATATTCCATACTTTCGTCAAAATGTTCAAGTACATCACCTAGTGTCATTTCATATTCATGATAATCTAAAAACGCACAAACCCTATATTTAAATAATTCATCAAGGTCTGTTATGTTATTTAAATCATATGGCTTAGTCCGATGAGACATACCGGCTTTTTCATTAAGTAGTTTTATTTTTTCTATATTTTCACGGTCAAAATAGTTACTCATACCTGCCTCCTATTTCAATCTCAATTGCCTCGAATTCGAGGCAATTGAGATTTGGATTATTTATTTGCGCTCATAACCCAAGAAAACGAACTACTATCAGTTTCGCACCCAGTTCTGTACTAAGCACAGAATAATTTGTTTTTCATCCCGATTTCCTTATATGGAAGATATCATTCCCCTTGACATCACTATTCGTCCAGCATCAGCTTTTTCTTTGAATTTCTGAGTTTACGTATTTCCTCACGCTCAATAGTCTGAATGCTTTTCTCCGGCACAGGCAAATCTTCTGGAAGTGTGGCGCCCATTTCAATGATGGCCTTGCGAATCTTTTCGGCAACTTCATAATGAGTGTTGTTTGCAGCGATGGCGGTGGAAACTTCATCTCGTTTTAGTTTTTCCTCAGTTTGAGAAATTCTGAATAGGTTTGCAATCAGCTCTGTGCTGCCCATATAATCAAGGATTTTCTCATTTTTCTTTAAACCTTTTTTCACATGTATGTCTGCGACAGTCATACCGCCATAAAGACCCATATACCCGGCGTTTTGAAAAATGGCGAATTCTTCATCGGTGATCACACCGGCATTATGCGCTGCTTCCGCAAGAAGCTGATTCCACTGTTTGATGTTTCCACGAACAACTAATCGTTTATTATTTTCGTCAAGCTGATTAAATGCATCGTGGACTTCCTGTCGGCGGGTCTGAATGGCAAAATAGGTTTGTCCCAGAGCAATAATTTCTTTTCTTGGGTCGCCGTTTTGAACAATCAAGTAACAAGCATATCTTGTGAGTTCAAAATCTGTCGTTTTTCTTTTTCCGCCTTTGCCAATTTCTATCATTTTGTTGATCTCAACAAAATGATCCGAAACCGCGAAACCACTGTTTTTACAGGCAAGTATGGCTCGGTCAACAACCTTCTGAAAATTACGCCATTCTGTATAATCTAAAACTTTTGCAAGCTCACGAGCATACCAGAATTCTGTTCCGTTTTCCCGAACATGCTTGATGCTTTCGAATGTTTTATATTCCTTAGCGTTTAAATCTGACATATTTTCTCCTTCCAGACCGTCCCTTAGGGAAAATTATCTTGATTTCGTAATATCATATCCAGATGCATTATATTCGCTTTTATCATAAGCATTATCTATGTATTTCTGAGGATTAGCCAGAAATGTTTCTTCCTCTACATAGGCAATATAAGAGCCTGTCAAGGCATCTACGGTTTTGCAGGTATTACAATGATATTTTTTAGGATTTTGGTTGAACCTGTTATTGTTGATAATATCATAAACCTTTGACGCTTCGTAGGAAGATGATTCACAACCGTCACTATTAGTATGAGTATTTTTAAACCAGCTATATCCACCGTTTTGCTTCATAATAACTCCGACAACACCATTTGTTT
Organism: uncultured Clostridiaceae bacterium; assembly: GCA_964447145.1. Lineage (GTDB taxonomy): Bacteria > Bacillota > Clostridia > Lutisporales > Lutisporaceae > BRH-c25. Next base: position 9,480 of record CAYURW010000040.1, on the reverse strand, counting down.
GCGATGTTCTTCCTTTACGCGAATAGTTCCTTAAGCAATATTCAATCTCCCAGTCAATCCATTTACTCTTCTTAATGTTTGAGGAAATAATTACAATTGTGACGGAGGTATCATACATCATATCCGCAAGATTTTTTCTGATGTTTTCCGTTTTCGTATCAGTCAAATCAGGGGAATCACTTGTTTCTCCTTTGTAGTAAGTGGCATCATCACCCAAAGCGGTAATAATGTCATCTCTCAGTTTTTGTGCTTCACTGTATTTGTAGGATATAAATGTTTTATGTGCCATTAGATACACCCCATAAATTTCATAGTCACAATAATCGCTATCACTACAATTGCCGGAGGATAAAACAACCATATACTTGGTGATTTCAAACAATCTCTGACACGCGCTCGTGCCTCTTTGCATTTACTTGTGTCAATACGCGTATCCATTGAAAAATCAATTTCCTTTTTGTCTGTGCGAATAAGATCAAATAGATATCGGAACTTGCGTTCAAAAATTAAATAATAAACATCCAGAGCAAAGAATGAGACGACAGGGAAGACAGACAAAAGAAGAACCCACTTGTTTACCTCAGTAAACGAAATGGCTGTTACGCCGGTAATTACTGTAGCAGAGAAACCTTTCAGAATTCCGGAGGTTGTAGACATCCTGCAAATTGCCTCCTGCACCATACCCAGATACTCGGTTTTACCTTCATACATATCTCGTTCCCCCATAATATTAAATAAATTACCTTCGATTTAGAAGTAATTCAAGTAGTCAATGATTTAAACCCATCGAATTCGAGGGTTTAAAATCGTCTGAAGAGTTCTGTAATTTATAAAAATTATAACAAAATTTTCCTTTATTCGCAATCATATTCTACCCAATCAACTCTTGGACCTCTGCTATCAATTCCTTATCAACCTCGACATCGTTCGCCACCGGGATAATAATCGGCAGTCCGAACATCTCCTTCATCTCCACATACCCAATAAATTTATAATGTATGTCTACTCGCTGGCTTTTGCTGCCGTCAGGGTTATCCGTCTTTTCATAAACTACAATTTTCTGTATCAGTTCGTTGAGGACTTGCGTGTTCAGTTCGGTTATGTCGATGTACTTTTGAATAATCAGCAGGAACTTATCGATGTTTTCATACACCGATTCGGCACGGGTAACCATTTCTGAGAGCTGATTTCTTCGCTCCTTAAGTCCTGCCTGTTCTTCCTCATAGCGTTTGGACATTACCTGATAGCGTTCTTCTGCGAGCCTTTCGAGGGCCCAGTCCTCATAGAGCTTGTTCAATATCTTATCTAGTTCTGCGATTCTCTTTTCTATGGTTTTCAATTCATGTTTGTATTTTTTGGTTTCCTGCTTTTTCTTTTCAGTCTTAGCGGCAATAATCATATCCTTGTATTTCTGTGTAGCCAGCTTAGCCGCTTTTGCATTACGGCGGATATCATCCAGCACAAGCTGATTCATGGTTTTCCATCCGATGGCGTGGGATGTGCATCGCTCCTTGCCGTAGTTCTTATAAACCCAGCAGGAGAAGCCGGTATATTTGCCCTTCTTCTTATCGAAGTTGACATTGAGGGAGGAGCCGCATTTCGAGCATTTGACCAGCCCGGCGAACATCTGAACCTATCCTTTGCTGTTTTCACGCCTGCGGCTTTTCATCAGATGCTGCACTGTGTCCCAAAGCTCATGTGAGATGATTGGTACATGTGCGTTTTCGGCTACAATCCAATCCTCCTCCGGTGATTGAATACGGGTTTTGTCAAAGAAGCCCTTCGTCTTTGTTTTACCGAATACAATCTGTCCTATGTACGCACGGTTGGAGAGTATAGCCCTCACAGAAGTGGCATGCCAGTCATAGGGTTTTCTCCAGTAATCGCATTTGTAGTAATCGGGATTGTTTTGATTGAAGTACGATATTGGGTTCAAAATTTTCCGCTCTTTCAGGATTTTCGTCATTCGTACATAACCGACGCCATCAGCGAACAGCCGAAAAATCTCTCTCACTACGTCGGCGGCAGGAGGGTCGATAATAAGGCGGTGCCGGTCGTTCGGGTCTTTCAGATACCCGAATGGTGCGTGACTGCCGAGGTACATCCCTGCCTTTGCACGCGCTCTGTGCGCCGCCTTGGTCTTGGTGGACGCCTGCCTTGCGTAATAGGAATTGATTACGTTTGTAAATGGAAGCATGAGATTATCTGCGCCGCTTTTTGTGTCAATATTCTCTGTCGCCGAGATAAATCGGACGCCCTTTTGTTCAAAATAATGCTCGATGTAAAGCCCCATCTGGGCGTATTCTCTGCCGAAACGGGATAAGTCTTTAACTATTACTGTGTTGATTGTCCCGGTCTCAATATCGCCAATCATACGCTGAAAATCCGGGCGGTCAAAGTTGGTTCCCGACCAGCCGTCATCGCAATAATAACTACTGATGGCGATATGATGGTCGTTGCAATATTGGGTGAGCAGAGTTTTTTGAGTCTGAATACTGCCGCTCTCTCCGGTCTGACCATGGTCCTGGCTGAGCCGGCAGTATATTGCTGCTTTTTCTGTTACCATATTTAACACCTCTCTTTCAGCAACACACAATACCATCAATCCTTTTAAATAGCTATACTATTTTCCGATATATTTTCATTCGGAACTTTGTCAGCCTGAGTTATGCAAACATGCCAATTGAAATGGTGAATTGCTTTGCTTGCGGAAAAGCGAAACTATCGAAAACCGAAATAGGACTGAACAAAAAGTTGCTTGGTAGAACGGTTAAGAAATATTTTTGCCTCGAATGCCTTTCCGATTATCTTGAAATCACAACGGATGAACTTCTTGCCAAGGTCGAAGAGTTTAAAGAGCAAGGGTGTAAATTATTCTGATAAGGAATTAAAAGTTTTGACCAATAAAAAACGTGTAGTCGTTGAAACTACACGTTTTTCTCAATGGAGCTGGCAAGGTGACTTGAACACCCGACCTGCTGATTACGAATCAGCTGCTCTACCGACTGAGCTATGCCAGCATGTATGCAAGGGCGGGGCTTCCGCCCTCATTTATTATATCACAAAATTACTTTTAAACTTTATACTACCTTATCAACAACCACAGACCTGCTGATTACGAATCAGCTGCTCTACCGGCTGAGCCACAGTAGCATATTGAGGGACTTACAGGCAATGAACATTTGTGCATGGCAAGTAGGTGCCTGCACTATCAAAGCCGGTCTATTATAAAAGGTTCTATTGAAGGTTTCTTTTTTCGTTAACGGGTATGTGGATAATAAACTCAGTCAGGATAAAGCCCGCAATTATGGGAAGCATGATGTAGAACCACAATTCGGATCGCTTTGCCAGCCTTAGTATAACTGCTTCAATGAGAAGGACTCCACCCCAGATCAGTGAGTTTTTCTTTGACTTATCCATAGAAGTACCTCCCGTTATAATAATTTAGATTGAAAGCAAGTCACAAACATTCTATCATTATTATAACAAAAAAGTAAGCCCGATACACACCATTTTATCATAACTGTTACTGTCAAGTAAACATTGGCAGTTATCTTCATACAAATTTTTTGTAGACCTTCAATTGACATAGTAAATGCAACTAAAGAGCCCGAGGGTGGTTCCGTTTAAGGAACAGACCTCCAATATAGCATATTACTACAAAAAAGGGATAGGTATGGTCCTATCCGGGTATAAAATGAATTCAGGTGACGTGATTTCATCAAAGCTGAAAATATATGAGCTAAAATCAAAGGAGCTCCTTCAAACTGAGGGGTCTCCTTTAACGTCAATATTTATTTTTTCTTCGGTTTTTGTTTTTGAAAGCTGCACCAGGAGCACCCCGGTCAATATTACAGCAGTAGCAGACAGCACCGTAAGGCTGAAGGGTTCGCCCAGGACCAGGATTCCCAGCAGCACGGCAACCGGCGGATTCACATACGCATAGGTACCTGCTTTTGCCGCAGGCCATTTTTGCAGCATGTATACATAAGAGGAATAGCCTACAAAGGAACCTATAAGAATTAAGTACAGCAATGCACCTATGCCTTTTGCGGAGAAACTGACTCTTGATAATTCCCCCAGCATTATACCGGTAAATGTAAGTGCAGCTCCGCCTGCCAGCATTTGAATACCAATATTAACAAACATCGAACCTTCTGCCTTAAAGCTTTTAGAATATATTGAGCCTATAGCCCACAGCATAGCCGCAGTCAACAGGATCAGTGCGCCCTTTATATCCATGCTGCCTTCGCCGGTATCTTTAAGCACCAGCATTGCAACACCCGAAAATCCAATAAGAAGCCCTGCCCAACCATTAAGATCAATTCTTGGCCTTCCCGGTACAAAAAGCTCTATTACAGCCATAAATAAAGGGATTGTGGCGAGCAGCAGCGATGCGGCTCCGGAATGGACCCACTGTTCGGCCCATACAACCAGGCCGTTGCCTCCAAATAAAAGGAAGAGACCGACTATTGATTGCCTTCCTATGCTTTTCAAATCAGTGGGAAATTCAAGCCTCTTGAGGCGGGAATACAGAAGGAGCAGTGCCCCGGCTATAAGGAACCTTATACCGGCAAAAAGCTCCGGTGGGAAAGCGCTGACGCCGATTCTTATTGCAAGGTATGTAGATCCCCAAATAATGCAAACAGCAATATATGCCGCTATAACCTTTGCTTCTTCATTTTTGAACATCACAAACACCCCCAGAGTTCTAAGAATAATGCTATATCAAATGCTCGCGGTGCATTGCACTCAAAACGCACAATTCGCAATTGCTCATTGAATTTTAACTGAACCGGGATTATTATAGCCCCGTGATACAACTAAAATACTTTTTTTGTGCTGCGTCTATTTGCTGACTTCAGAATTATTATATGACATATTATTATGTCTTGCAAACCTATTATTATTTTTGCCCGCCTATACATTTTAGGATAGACATCAGCTAATTGGATTACATATATCCTAAAATTAGATACCGGATATCCTATTTAACTTGCGGCGAATTAACACTAGTGTCTATTTATTTCAACCCAAGGAAAATCAAGGTAACAAAAATCTGTTTCAGCAAAGCTTAAACAGATTTTGTATCAATGTTTTCCTTGATTCATAGAATGCGCCAAAGAATGTACGTTCTTTTTATTAGCTGTATACTGGCGTATTCTATATGGAAAATGCACCGGGAAATGTTTTTCTCATTGACATGCAAAAGGATTAAGACTATTATTATATTGACCCATTAGTAAACACAGGAAATTGATCAATTAAATATTGCCGCTAGGGGGGCTTTGAGCTGAGATAACACTTTTACGCACAGATGCGTAAGGTGTTGACCCTTTGAACCTGTCTGGTTAATTCTAACGGAGGGAAGCGGTTGCGATTAAACAATTCGACCGTAGCTTTTGTCTGCGGTCTTTTTCATTGGAAAAGAGCAGCCATACTATGACAATTCCTTTTCTGGGGCAATACTGTAAAGGGGTGGTGGAATAACATTTGTAAGCTATATAGAATACGCCAGCAAACAGCTAGTAAAAATAACATACAACCTTCGGCGTATTCTATGAATCAAGGAAAACATTTTAGGATATCAAAATATATTAGCTGATGTCTATCCTAAAATGTATAGTACAATAAATGGAGGTAATGGTATGAAAAGAACATCAACAAAAATGCTTACAGAAGCAGGGATTATGATTGCGGCTGCTCAGATACTCAGCTATATTAAAATATTTGAGGCCCCTTACGGAGGGTCTGTCACTGCAGGGAGCATGATCCCCATTATTGTATTTTCTCTTAGATGGGGAATAAGGTATGGGCTGCTTGCAGGCACTGCATACGGAATCCTTCAATTTTTGCTGGGCGGTGCAATTTATTCCTATCATATAATATCTATACTGTTTGATTATGTGGTAGCATTTGGGCTGTTGGGCTTGGCGGGAATATTCCGTACCGGGATCAAGGGTGCTTTTTTAGGCACATGTCTGGGTTTGTTCGGAAGGTTCCTATGCCATGTGATATCAGGGGTTTTTGTATGGGCATCCTATGCTCCCGAAGGGATGGATCCGCTGTTTTACTCAATAATATACAACGGCTCCTATCTTCTGCCGGAGCTGGTGATCACTTTGGTTACTGTCGGAATACTATATAAACCCCTAATAAAAAAAATAATAGGAAAAGAGTAAACAAGTTATAGAGTCTTAATGGCAACAGAATCTGGTGAACTACAAGGGACCTTGATATCAATAATCTTATTGGTCCTGCCGGCAGATTCTGTTGTTTTTTTACCTTGAAAGAATTGACACATATGGTGTAAATGAATGAGTAATTAAATTTACTTGTATTTTGGACAAAATTTCGAGTTTGGGACAAAAAAGCGTAGGATTTATAAGTTATGTCAACAAAAACACAATTTATGTTAAGCGTTTTAAGGGATTTTAGTCCAAATTTAGTCCCATAATCAAAAATTTGTCCAAATTATTGTTCAATAGTTTGTTAATCGATGCTTAATAGGTTTACATAAGTTTGAAGCATTTGGCTTAAGTAGCCACACCAAAATTGTCTTCGGAAAGGTACATGGGCGGCAAATGCGGAGTAGCAGCCTTTTTTTGTATTAGGAAAATGTTTCGCACTATTTGAAGTTTGATGAAATAGGTTTGATGAAATATGTTTAGTGCGAAACATATAGTTATTGGGGTAAATTGTTTTTTCTGATATAATTATGTTGTTTGGTCATACCTATTGTTTCCAGGGGGTGATAAGGTTGAAAAGATCCCTTGTATTGCTTGCAGCACTCGCTTTGCTGCTTACGGGCTGCGGCAGGGATGCTGCAAGAACCGCGATGGGAGAAACAGAAATTAACAATGAACGAATGGTAAAGGAATTTGTCGGTACGGTCAATATTTTTCACAGGGCTGACGATGAACTGCTTCTCAGCACCGAGGAGGAGGATTATTTCAAGTACTACAATATTGATATAGGTTCCGCTCAAATCATGGATAGTGTGTTGACGGAGGTTGCCGAAAGATTCATATATTTTGAACCCGTCGGAAGCAAAGGCTTTATTGCGGTGGAAGATAAGGACTACAAAAATACCCTTATATTTATTGGAAGGGATAATGTAGAGAAGATTATTGAGGATGATATCGGGCCAGCCTATACAATAAATATCTCCATAGCCCCCAAAGCCGGAAAGATAGCCTTTACAACTCTTATTCAGGGCAGCGATATATATCGCATCAGCATCTATAATATTGAGACTGCTGAGAAATACAAGCTTACTACCATAAAAAGCGACGGTTTTATCGCAGGCTTTGATTACCTTATTAATTGGTCCTCCAATGAGAATAATGTCATTGTACAGGACAAGTATATATATGATACATACAGGGGATCTCAGAAGGGGGAAATCAAATCTGCATATTCCCAATGGTCTCCGGAAGGCCGCAAAATTGCTTTTTTGCTGGAAGAGGGGCCGGAGGGATGGCTGGATATGACAGATTACTATGTCTATCCGGGCAAAAAGGTTTGTGTCTATGATATCTTAAATGGCAGCTATGAAGAGGTTTTTGAAATCAAAGGAGACGAGAATATTTTCGGAGATATTATCTGGGACGGTAAGGGTGAGAAAATAGCATTTCCCGGTATAAAGGCCGGGGATATAAGTCTTGACGATTGGTATATGAGGCTGAATTACAGTTCGATATATATTGTTGATACAGTGCTCAAAAAAAGCAAAAGGCTTGAAATAAATGCGGATGCCAGTGACGGAACAATGATCGAGCTTGGAAACCTCAAATTTTCAGACCAGGGGGGCTTGCTTAGCTTTACGGTAGGCAACTATGATGAAAGCAACCTGCATATAATAAATACAACCACCCTTGAAGCGGGGACTTTTGAAAATGCGGAGTATCTCCATTGGATCGATGGAGAAAACTATTGTATATCCGCAGGCAATGATACCATGTATTTTTCCATGAACAACTCAATAATAGAAATAAACAAAGATCTTGAAGAGACTGTCAAGTACGTATCGCAAAACAAATTGGATGATTTTTACCTGGCATATGACACAAAAGGCATATTAATTTTTGAGCTTCAGGATGACGTGCATTATGTAAGGTTTATGGAGAATAAATAAATGCTGGCGGGGTGTTCTCATGTATGACGAAATTACAAAAGAAACAATGGTAAGAGTCCATTTTGGTTGCAATGTTGAGGATATTGCGGATACGGTTATACTTACCCCCGTTTGGGGCCTGGGGAGTTTTATTAATTGCGCCGATAAGGTGCTTACTGAGTTTGCGGGCTGGTATAGAGGGGTCACTTTGTTATACAAAAATGAGAGAGTCACGGTGATAAGCAGCGGTATTGGGGCCCCTATTGCAGGGGATTGCGCCCTGGCTTTAGGTTATACCGGATGCAGCAGGATCATTTTTTCGGGCTCTGCAGGGGCGACAAACTGCTGTTATGATATCGGGGATATTGTAATAGTCGGGGAAGCTGTTATAGGAGAAGGCTTTTCCCGCTACCATAGCGGGGATATAAAAAGAGACATTTTTGGCGAATTGGTATCGGGGGATAAGGAAGTCGCAGGAAGAATCAAAAAAATCGTCGAAGGAAATATTGGAGGATATGGGATCAACTGCCATGAAGGAAGAGTTTTTTCTATAGATTCCATATTGGGCGAGAGGAAGGACACCTTTGATTACATGATTGAAAAAGGCTGTGATGCTGTGGAAATGGAAGTATCCGCAGTATTTACAGCATGTGCCGGGGTAGGGAAAAAGGCAGCCGCATTACTTCTGATAAGCGACCTGCCCCTTAAGTACAGAAACTTGTTCGAGGGGATATCTGACAGTGATATCAAGCATTATAATGAAATAAAGAATGACTTGCCCAGAATATTGCTAAAGGCTGCTTCCGGCCTTCAGCCAACATGATTTGGAGGTTTTTAATATGAGATTTGTCAGATTTGATGCAAAGGGAAGTATAAGCTACGGGTCAGCGGAAGGTGATAGAGTCTACAAAATTGACGGAGATATTTTTGGCAGCTACAGAGTTACTGAAGAATCCTATGATCTGTCGGATATAAGGTTGCTTGCTCCATGCACTCCTTCCAAAATAGTCGCAGTCGGAATTAATTACAGGGACCATGCCAACGAAATGAAGCATGATCTGCCGGAGGAGCCTGTTATATTTATAAAACCATCTACTTCAGTCATTGGCCCCGAGGACAAAATAATAATGCCAGCCATATCAAAAAGGGTAGATTATGAAGCAGAGCTTGGTCTGGTAATAGGGAAACAGGCAAAAAATGTCGTCCCTGAGGAGGCATTTAATTATGTGCTTGGTGCAACCTGCTTCAATGATGTAACTGCAAGGGACCTTCAAAAAAAGGACGGACAGTGGACCCGGGGGAAATCCTTTGATACCTTTGCACCCCTTGGACCATTTATAGTAACAGGAGTAGACTACAACAAC
>CAYURW010000039.1:0-22321 GCA_964447145.1 uncultured Clostridiaceae bacterium | reverse complement strand
ATATCAATATAACAGTTCCTTTTGGTACTGATATTACAAGGCTGGCAGCGGTGTTCAAAAGCTCCGGGAAAAGCACTGTCATGGTAGCCGGCATTGCACAGGAAAGCGGAGTGACCGTGAATGATTTTACTGAGAAAGTGGTCTATCTGGTTATGGCGGAGGATGGTTCAGCTCAAAACTATTCTGTGATCGTTACAATTGACTGTGACGAATCAAAACCGCAGCAGAGGATCCGGGTTAAACCTATACACCATTTTAAGAATTACTGATAACCAATTAGAGGGTATATTTTTGCCAAAATACTAGATACTAAAATCGGAGGTGATAGTTTGATCAGTTTCACACAAAAGGAAATGGGGCTTTTGCAGGATCAAAAAAGCAGTGAAGAAATATGTGTAAAGAAATATAATGAGTACGCCTGCAAGGCTCAGGACCCGCAGCTGAAACAGCTGTTCAGCTCTATTGCGCAGCAGGAGCAGAACCATCTTAATAGCATCAATCAGCTGATCAGCGGCAGCATACCCAATATGAATCAGGGACAACAGCAGGGCAAAAGCCAAATTACACCGGCACAAAAGGTTGAGGGGTCCGGTAGCGGGATTAAAAGCGATGGGGATATGTGCACGGATACGCTTATGACAGAAAAATATGTTTCCGGAACATACGATTCGGCTATATTTGAATTCCGGGATCCAACTATACGGCAGACATTGAACCATATACAGAAAGAAGAGCAGCAGCATGGGGAAAGCGTGTTTAAGTATATGGAAAGCAAGGGACTGTATAATCCACAGTAAACAAAAAAATACGTCGGGATTCATCTCCGGCGTATTTTTGATACAACTGCCTGCGCCAGAATTTTCTCGTATCCTCGAGAAAGGCACATGGGTGCTCTGTTTTAGAAATCTTCGGAAGGAACCTTTTTTACCTCCGATAATATGAGTATTGTAAAAGTATTAAGCATACCGTTAATTTTGAGAAGCTCATCATGAAGCCGGGTAATTTGTTCTGTAAGACTAGCCCTGATCTTCAGCATTATACACCATTGACCGGTTATACCATAGCAATTTTCTATGGTTAAGCCGTCGACCTTTACGTTGACAGCCTGCTCCATAACTCCCTTAAAATCCGAGGTACTGGCATTGATAAACACAATAGCCCTGATATCCTGTCCTGCTTTGCTCCAATTAATATCAGCGTTATAACTTTTTATGACATTGTTTTGTTCAAGTCTGGCAACTCTCTGGTGTATTGCAGGTCTTGACATGTTAAGCCTTTTGCTTATTTCTTCGTGGGATATCCTTCCGTTGGTTTCGAGGAGATTTAGTATTTTCAAATCAATATCGTCCATAGTATCCCTCCATTGATTCCATTATATATAACAGGGGAGGGATAAGCAACGATTAGTAAAAAAACTATCAGGTTCATGACTAATAGTAAATCAAAGGGTGGGAATCAATGCTATCTATATGTCTGCTTTATTGTATAGGAATTCAATTACCTTGGCATCCACAAAATTACCTTCGCATATTCTTTCCTCAAAATTTTCTATCCCGCAAAAATCTTTGTATGCTGCCTTAGTCTGAGCATTATTTACCCCATTTATATCAAGGTTGTAATATCCTAATTTTTTCAGGGCATCTTGTATCTTAGTAATTGTATCCTTTGTAAGCTCAATCATTTCTTCCTTTGCTGTCTTGTTGAAATACAACTCATGCAAATCCAAAAGGTGGCTAAGCTTCTTTATCGGTTCCTCATCATCATCCACCCGAAGGTCTATATAGCGGTCATTATAGCCGCCGTAGCTTCCTTTTTCCTTTACCACCAACAAGGATGCAGATTGTCTGCCTCTCTTGTCTCCACCGGCATTTTGAGCTGCATCCAGGGATGCAACCAGCCTTCTTGCCAAAGAACCTTCCGTGTTGTGAAAGGTTTCGGATAGGGCAGAAACGGTATCCTTGCTGACAAGTATGTTTCCCTGGCAGGCAAAATTTCTGCCAAAAATTCCGCCAGCCCAATCATAGCAGTTTTTGCCTGTGTAGGATATTGAATTGCCATTGGCATCAACAATTCCTACTTGACGGTCTTCTGTGTTTTCATCTAAAGCTTGCAAGGCCTTTAAGGTTTGTTCGACAGTATAGCCCTTTTCAAGGAGCTTCAGCCCGACCTCCCCGTAATCAAGGTTGGCAAGAGCCTGGGTCGCTATGGCTCCAACTCCGGCTTTGGCATATGAAACTGCGGCTCCTACAGCAAGAAATTTCGATTGAACGGCTATTCCCAGTTCACCGGTATCCGGGTCTCTTCCCACTATTGAAAATGTTGAAATTAGCCTCAAATATAACACCTCGCATATAAATTTATGGAAGGGGGCAGGACCTTTTCCGCCCCCTGCTTTTGGTCTGAAGAAAATGTAATTAATAAAAGGCGGTTTTACTTGGTTTTTGAATTTGTATACAGGGTATAAGTTACAAACAGAATGAGTATGAGAGATACTATATTTCCTGCTGAACCCAAAAGCCCGCTTCCAAAACTGATTTTATCAGCCAATCCTAAGGTTGTCAAAAATGCCAGCAGCACTCCGATTAAGGCATCGCCCGCCACCAATCCCGAAGCATAGAGGGTACCGTCTGAGATATTGCCGTTTTTGTGTTTTTCGACAATATTTCTAGCGACACCGCCCAAAAATACGGGTACCGTCAAATGCACGGGCAAATACACCCCTATTGCAAAAGGTAAGGAGGGAATGCCCAATAGTTCAACCAGAAGCCCAATCCCGGCACCCATCAACAACAATGCCCATGGAAGGTTGCCTTCAAAGATACCCTTTACCAGAACCGCTATAACTGCCGTTGCCGGAGATGGCAGTTCACTGCTGCCAATTGTATAGGCATTGTGTAGAAGAGAAACAATGAATCCGGACGCGCCGGCAAAAATAATTGCTCCGAATGCCTCGGTCACTTGCTGGTATATTGGGGTAGCACCCAAAAGATAGCCTGTTTTTAGATCCTGGGATATGTCCCCTGCTACAGCAGCGGCGACGGTGACGATGGACCCTATAATAATTGCTGCCGCCATGCCCTTCATCCCGGTGTAACCCACAGATTTCATAATGATCGCACTGAAGAATATGGTGGCAATGGTCATTCCCGAAACGGGATTTGAGGAATTGCCCACAACACCTACGATACGCGATGAAATTGAAACAAACAGGAAGCCAAATACCGCTGTCAACGCTGCCCCCAGCAATCCTACGGGTATTTGGGGAAGTATAGCCATAATAATAACTATGGAAACAAAAGTGATCAATAAATACTTGAAGGGAATGTCCCTATCGGTTCTTTCCCCGCTTTCTCCTTTATTTAATGACTTGAATTCCGAAATCGCACCTTTCAATGCTTCTTTTACAGCCGGCAATGCTTTTATAAATTCAAATATTCCTCCGACAGTCAGAACCCCTGCCCCAATGTATTGAATGTAATCATTCCATATACCCCATGGCCCCAATTCACTTATGGCAGCGGAAGATGGGAATATCGGCACAGACACCATGCTGCCTATGAAAGTAATTAAAGGTATAATTACAAGCCAAGCCAGCAGACCTCCTGCAAGCAGTACGGAAGATATTTTCATGCCAATCAGATAACCTACTCCGGCAAGAGATGGCAGTGCATTCATCCCTATAATTCCCCCGGGAAGGTTTGGAATGGAAGCTTCAATGGTGTCAGGAAAGAGGCCGAAGCCGGACTGTGCAATTCTATAAACAGATGCCAGGATCCCGCCCTTAAAGACCAGCTTTGCAGAAACTCCTCCTTTGTCGCCTGCAATAAGTATTTCCGCACATGCGGTCCCTTCGGGATAACTGAGCTCTTTATGCTGTTTCACTATAAGATACCTTCTGTAAATTACCATTGCAACAACACCTATAAGGCCTCCAAAGAGTGCAACCAATGAAATCAGCATAATAGAAGGGGAGTAATCAAGCATATAAAATGCAGGGATACTGAAAACAACACCGGCAGCCGCCGCCTCTCCGGTGGAGGCGATTGTTTGTACGATATTGTTTTCCAGTATTGTGCCTTTCCTGAGGATACCCTTCAGGATGGCCATAGAAACCACGGCAGCCGGTATTGAGGCACCTACGGTCATTCCTACCTTAAGTCCCAGATATGCGTTTGCCGCCCCAAATACCAGCAGCAGGATAATCCCCATTATTACCGATGTAGCCGTAACCTCAGGAATAGTATCTGTTGGTTTTACATAGGGCTTAAAACTACTGTCTTCAATATTTTTGTTCATTTTTACCCTCCTCTTATAATATTAATAATTACCGTTTTGTATTTGTTGTGTTATTTTGCTCTATAGCAGATCATCCCTGTCAAGCCACTGGTAGGAATCCTTTAGAAGCTTCAGCTCCAGAGAAAGGTCATACCCTCTTATACCTGTTATTTCGGAAAGTTTTTTTGTCATAAAATCAATTAATTCTTCATAGTTTTTTACATAGATTTCTACGACTAAATCATATACTCCCGTCGTGTAAGCAATAAACCGCACTTCCGGGAACTCTCCTATCGTCCTTGCCGTTTTTTCAAAGGACTGAAGGTCGACCTTCAAAAATAACAAACCCATTATATTAAGCCCTATATCATGAGGATTTGCTATTGCTACTATCCTTAATACTTTTTTTTCGATCAAGTTATTATATCTGCTGCGAATTGTGCTTTCCGGTTTGTCGAGGATACTGCCGATATCCTTGAAAGATTTGCGGCCATCCTCCTGTAATATACGCATGATGTCCATATCCAGCTGATCAATTCTATCCATCATACCACTCCTTTTCTGATAAATAAACTAAAATACTACAAAATAATGCTATAATAGCAATTAATATATTATATTAATGCTACATTAGCATTAAGCTTGATATATGTCAAGAGATAAAGAAAAGCAACGGAAGAAAAGCAGCGGGGACGGTTCTTTTTGCTTTTCTTTACTTGTGTGTAATAATATGGTAAAATATTTCAGGAGGGATAAACTATGCCCAGACAAGCGAGAACCCAAAGCCAAACGGAATACTACCATGTAATGATGCGAGGAAATAATAGAGAAAATATATTTGTTGCAGATGAGCAAAAGAGATTTTTCTTAGAATCTCTAAAAAAGCAGGAAGAAGATCAATTAATTGATATTGCTGTATATTGCATTATGGATAACCATGCTCATATTATTATTAAAGCCAATCTGTCAGATTTGGCAAAAGCTATTAAAAGTATAAATATAAGATTTGCTATGAACTTTAACGGAAAAAGGGATAGGATAGGGCATGTATTTCAAGACCGGTATAAAAGCGAGGCAATAGATAATGATAGATACTTGCTCCAAGTAACTAGATACATACATAATAATCCGGTTAAGGCAAAAATGGTTAAATCACCTGAGGACTATTACTGGAGCAGCTACAACGAATATATTGGGGAGAATTCCACCATAAAAACACAGCAAAAGGAGTTTATATTAGGTTGCTTTAATAATGATATGGCGCAGTTTATAGCGTTTCATAAGCAGAAAGATAATCAAGAATATATGGAAGTGAAAGAGGACATTTTAGAAAACAGAATTGAGCAGGCCCAGGAAATAATATCAGAATATTTTCTGGGTAAAGGGCTGATTAACGACAAACAGTTTAATAAAAATGCCGATTATATTGAAGAACTGGTTAAAAGACTTTTGAAAGAGAGCAAGCTTCCCCACAGGCAAATTGCGAACCTCTTGGGAGTTAGCAATAGCATTGTTCATAATGTTAGCTTGCAAAGGCAGTAGCCGAAAAGCAGAAAGAAAAAGCAGGAAGAACCGTCCCCGCTGCTTCCCCGCTGCTTCGAAAGAAAGCAGAAGGAACCGGAACCATCCTCGTTTCTTTGCTGTTTTTAATATGATAATAGGAGGTAAGAAGAATATGTTAAGAATACGCAATAGGGTATTAGTTCTGTTGGTACTGATTTTGCTTTTACTTCAAGTATTTTCACTTGGCGCCGCTGCTGCTGTGAACCCAAATAGCGCGAGCAGCATAAAAGTTGTATTGGACGGGCAGACTCTTTCATTTGAAGCCCCGCCGATTAATGAGAACGGCAGGGTAATAGTCCCGATGAGGGCTATATTTGAGGCTCTTGGGTCTGAAGTGCATTGGTGTGAAACAACCAGATCAATTATCGCAACCAAAGATGATATGACAATCAGGCTGACCCTGGATCAAACTGAGGCAACAGTAAACGGAGAAGCAGATACTCTTCAAGCGCCTGCCAAGCTTATTAACAGCCGAACCTTTGTTCCGTTAAGATTTGTGGCTGAAGCTTTGAACTGCGAGGTAAATTGGGACGGAGCCGCCCAATTGATTACGATTACTAAGAAACAGACTGCTCCGGACCAAATACCGGAGCCTGCAGTGCCGGCTATTCGAGTAGTAAATGACGAAGGGGATAAAATTACATATCATATCAACACCAAGCAGGTGGCAGAGGTAGGGGTATCTCAGAATGGCATTAAGGATAAGTATTATTACGGAGACGATTGGTGTATTAATGTCACACATGAATATTTTAGCTACACTCGTACGCCGTTGGGAGCACCATTTCCGTTTACATATGGCACTTATCTGGAGATACCATACTCGTTTACCTGCTATAACGGGAGTCAGGGACAGGTTCATTTCCCGACAGAGGTGTGGCGCACCGATCCCAAGATCAGGCAAGACCAAAAAGACGCCATGGAGTTTATTTTAGATGAGATTGAAGCACGAAACAACAATCTGCGGCCGCTTAGAGGTTATTAGCGGGGCAAGGGGACAAGGGGACAGGTACCTTGTCCCTTTTTTCTGCCCCTGTTCATAGCGTATAGGGTTTGAAGAAAGCAGAAAGAACCGTCCCTAATGCTTTACGGGATGACGGTAGTATTATTCCTGTTCTTCTGATTGTATTTATTTATGACAGCAGTTGAAATAATAGCGTACCCGCCCAGAAGCACACCTGCAACAATCCATAATCCTTCAAATTGTAACTTTAATATCATAATGCTGCTAAATAAGGAAGCACATAGTGATCCAATTTGTCCCATAAGAGAATTTAGCGAAAGCATGCTTGCACGCATGTGATTTGGTGTAAATTTATTAATTAGAGTACTTTCAGCAACATTGCTGGATCCTAGCGCCAGATATATACAGGCGTAACAGACCACAAAGCTTACTGAGTTTTTTTGAAATGCAAAAATAACAATGCAGCAGGCAAATATGATACGACAAATGTTATAGACATTCCAACATTTATTAATGTGCCTATCTAATGTTTTCTTAATAATGGTGTTTCCAAAGGCTACCGAAAAAAAACCGATAAAGGTAATAAAGCCCAGCATCCATGTACTGTTCTGAGTATTTGGCATTTGCAGAAAAGCAGGCTGCCAATAGGTCTCTATGGTAAAAAGCAAAAAACCTAAAAAGAAAATTCCAATAAATACAAAACCTAACTCGTGCGCAGAAGTTAAAACCTGTTTGCCCTGCCTTACATGCTCCATCAATGTGGTGTGATGACTTTTATCATGTAATGGTTGCTCTTTCACAAAAAATAGACACATTATAAAAAGTATTGCAGTAAGTACTAAGCGCAAAACTATATTTGTTAAATAAGTGCCGGTAGCATTAGCTATAATTCCTCCGGCAATAGCGCCGACCGCCAGGCCAACACTTTCTAGGATGGATATACGGGCGGTTACTCCGGTAAGGCAATATTCTCCATGCAGATCAAGAGCCTGGTCTATAAACAGTGCATCCAAACTACCTGAAGAAAAAGCACGTCCCATGCCTAAAAATATCATTGCAAGTATCAGCCAACCCATACTGTTTGCCATAATTAACAGTGAAAAGGACACTAACATGAACACAGTTGACATCAAGAATATTATTTTGCGTCCATATATATCCGCAAATACACCGCTTGGTAACTCCAGGCACAGAATTGTTGCTGAATATATTCCAACAAGCAAAGGAAGAGTCTGCAGGGTTGCACCTTTTCCCATTAAAACCAGATTAATAACAGGCAACAATATACCCAAAGAAAAATTGTTAACAGCAATAATCACTTGTTGCAGCTTACTCATCACATATATCCTCTGCTTTATATGCAATAATTGCATATTCCCATGGAGTACTTCCGGTTGTTGGCCTGGAATGCTGTTCTATAAATGATACAATAAGTTTCATTAACCCATCGGATTCCTGCTCGTTTAAATGAGCAACCCCGGACAGAATATCTCCCCATTTCCACATACTTTCCAAATCATTGCTCCCCTGTATGCTCATCCTCTTTTTCATATGTTTGCAAAAACCATCATACACCTGTGAAATTGAATCCTGTATCAATGCAAATCTCTGCGAAGACAGATCATCTGATTTACCCAGACCTATCTGTACCAGTACTTGAGCTTGCCTATAAAAACTGGCTCTTATACCGTTTATTACTTCAATATGATCTAACTCTATAAGGCCGAGGGATATGAGTTTTTTTATGTGGTGCTGTACACTTGAAGCAGATATCTTGAGTTTATGGGAAAGCGCCTTTGGAGTCATTGGATCTTTTGAAATTCTTAATTCGCATAACAGCTGCTGACGTACAGGACTCATATAGATATTTAGCTCTTCCCTGGTTGCAAGTGTAATCTTTTTCATAAGGAAACACCTCCATCATTACATAAATTATAACATTACAATATATGTAACGTCAAGCACGTAGTATACCACACGAAGCAAAAAGAACCGTCCCCGCTGCTTCCCGCTGCTTCCACTGCTTGAGCAAATCAATAAAATCATTGTTTTTATTAAATTCGGGCAATAATAAACTAAACATTGTTTTAGGAGTTGAAAATAAATGACCGAACATAAATATACAAACCGCCTTTCTCATGAAAAATCCCCCTACCTTTTGCAGCATGCCCACAATCCGGTAGATTGGTATCCATGGGAGGAAGAGACATTTAAAAAGGCAAAGGCAGAAGACAGGCCCATATTTCTTTCCATAGGCTATTCCACCTGCCACTGGTGCCACGTGATGGAGCGGGAGTCCTTTGAGGACCAGGAAGTGGCCGGGGCATTAAATGATAATTTTGTAGCTGTTAAAGTGGACAGGGAGGAAAGGCCCGATATTGACCACATATATATGAATGTATGCCAGGCTTTGACTGGAAGCGGGGGGTGGCCCCTGACTATTATTATGACTCCGGATAAGAAGCCCTTCTTTGCAGGGACATATTTCCCTAAAAGATCAAGAATGGGTCATCCCGGATTGATTGAAATATTAGAGAAAACGATTGAATCCTGGAATAAGCAAAGGGATAGGCTTTTGGCGGCTTCGGAGAACATTTTGAATTATTTGAACTCGGATTCGGAAGATGAGCCCATAGGAGAACTCACCGTAGAAACGGCGGGTGAAGCATTTAAGAATTTGAAATCAAATTTTGACAGTGAATATGGCGGCTTCGGAAGGGCACCAAAATTCCCTACGCCCCACACTCTTCAATTTCTGCTGAGATATTGGAAGCTTACAAATGATCCTGATGCACTGAATATGGTAGAAAAGACACTGTGTTCAATGTATAGGGGAGGGATGTTCGATCATGTAGGCTATGGGTTTTCCCGATATTCTACTGACCGTAGATGGCTGGTCCCTCATTTTGAAAAAATGCTTTATGACAATGCTCAGCTTGCGACCATATATCTTGAGGCTTATCAGGCAACCGGCAATCCCCGGTATGGAGGAGCGGCAAGGCAGATATTCGAATACGTGCTCAGGGATATGACCTCACCCGAGGGGGGATTTTATTCAGCAGAGGATGCTGATTCGGAAGGCATTGAAGGAAAATTCTATACCTGGAGTCCAGGGGAGACAGCCGAGATATTGGGGGAGGATTCAGCCGCAGAATTCAATAGCTATTATGGGATTAACGAGGGAGGCAACTTCGAGGGCAAAAGCATACCGAACCTTCTTCATAACCAGGAAGCCTTTGACAATCTGCGCAATAATCCGGCAGAAAAGCACAGAAAGAGAGTATTTGAAGCAAGGGAAAAAAGGATCCATCCATACAAGGATGACAAAATACTCACATCATGGAACGGATTGATGATTGCCGCCCTGGCAATAGGATCAAGGGTCCTTGGAGACAAAAGGTATTCTGATGCTGCAGAAAAAGCCCTGAATTTCATCAGAACAAAGCTTATAAGAAGTGACGGCAGGCTACTTGCCAGGTACAGGGAAGGAGAAGCTGCATATCCGGCATATTTGGATGATTACGCCTTTTTGATCCATGGGCTTATTGAATTGTATGAATCCGTTTTTAAGGCTGATTATCTTGAGCTTGCATTAAAATTAAGCAGCGATATGACAAAGTATTTCTATGACGGGGATAACGGAGGGTTCTACTTATACGGAAGCGACAGTGAAGAGCTTATTATAAGGCCAAAGGATGTATATGACGGAGCGACCCCTTCAGGTAATTCTGCAGCTGCTCTGAACTTTTTGAGATTGGGAAAGCTTACCGGGGACCCGGACCTGGAAGAAAAGGCATATATGCAGCTTGGAACCTTCGGAACTGCGGTAGAGAGCCATCCCACCGGTTACACATATATGTTGATGACGCTGCTTTTTAAGAACGGTAATCCATCCGAAATAGTGATAGTCGGCAACCGGGAAGATCAAAATGCCATAAAAATGCTGGAACTGATCAATAAAAGCTTTCAGCCCTTTACGGTGGTGGTGTTTAAGAATGCAGACTCCTTGGCGGAAGGCATAACGGAAATGATACCTTATACAAGGGAACAGATAATGATGGAAGACAAAGCGACCGCCTACGTATGCAAAAATTATTCATGCAGGGCTCCGGTAACTGATCTGGGGGAATTTACAGATATTATTGCAAACTGAATCCCATTATGTTATTCAGGATACGCCGGTAAGCAGCGAATCAAGAAATGACATACAACCTTTGGGTATCCTATAAATCAAGCTAAATATTATGTCCAAAATATAATTAACTGATGCCCATCTTAAAATGTATAGGAAGTCAACAAGCTTACCAGATTGTTTATGATTCTTGCAGTGATGCCCCATATAATCTTATCCTCATAGCTGTAGAAATACACAGGGTATCGCCCCTTGCCCCAGGGATAATTTCTCCCTTCCTGTACCATATGGAAGGGAAAGCTTTCCTGGGGCTGTGTTATTATATCAACATAATGGCACAAAGGAGCTTTATCGATAAAAAAGGACAGAGGCACACTAAAAACACTTTCTACCTCATCCGGATTAAAGGTCCCATTATATTCAGACAGCTCCCCCGCAAAAGGGTAAAGGATGCTGTTAAAAGGCGTAACAACAGTATCAAGCTCCGCAATAATATCAATACCTGATTCGGGAACAAGAAGTTCCTCAGCTGTTTCCCTAAGGGCAGCCTGCTTTTTCCCCTCGGAATCTTCGATTTTCCCTCCGGGAAAACATATTTCACTAGGCTGTTTATTAAGGTTCTGGGATCTGATCTCAAATAAAAG
Source organism: uncultured Clostridiaceae bacterium (assembly GCA_964447145.1). GTDB lineage: Bacteria > Bacillota > Clostridia > Lutisporales > Lutisporaceae > BRH-c25. Next base: position 10,743 of record CAYURW010000039.1, on the reverse strand, counting down.
GGAGCAGTCGTAGTCAGTTTTTATGATTGGCACCAAAATTGAAAACTCTCTGTATACATCTCTGTCGCATATAGTAATTTCCCTGTTTTCGATTTTTGTAAAATCCATCTTCATATCGCACCTCTGTTGCATAACTATAAAATCCGCTTTAATATTGCACCTCTGTTGCATAACTATAAAATCCGCTTTAATATTGCACCGCTGTAAGTGTATCTATGGAACCTGATCTTAGATACAGTATATCAAACATTGGGCATACTTGCCACAGGTTTGCCGGCACTTAAATAACATACAAACTTTGGCGTATTCACAAATCAAGGCAACAGAAATATGTTTTTGCGATTTTTAATCAGATTTTGTATAATTGGTTTTATCCTGAAATGTATAGATGCGGATGGGCATTTCCTCGTCTTCAGTTGGTTTTCGCTATACGTTACCGGTTTCCTTGTTGTAGAGAATTAATATAATGGTATAATTGAATAAGAAAATAATGTCAGAAATGAGCAATGTATGATCAAGGGACACTATGCAGCAGGAATTCATGCAGCAAGGCATGACAAACCTGATCAATGACCTGATTATTTAACTGTATTTAAAGGAGGGTGGGATATAGCAATGGAACAGTGGATTACTTCGTTAGGCTTCCCAATGACCTTTGAGACGTCGGTGGTGCTGCGGCTTTTGGCGGCGGCGGTAATGGGCGGCATTCTAGGTTTTGAACGGACAAGGAAAATGCGTGCTGCAGGGTTGCGTACTTATATACTGGTTTGTATAGGGTCGGCTATGGCATCGATAATAGGCTTGCATGTATCCAGGCTGAATGGCCTTACCGATCCTTCACGTATTGCTGCACAGGTGCTTTCGGGAGTTGGATTTATTGGCGCAGGTACTGTTATGGTAAGCGGTTATCATAGGGTCAGGGGAATAACGACTGCTGCAGGCCTATGGGTGTCGGCATGCCTGGGCCTTGCCATAGGCTTTGGCATGTATGGCGGTTCTCTTGCCATGTTGATTATTACACTTTTTTCAATAATAATAGGGGAAAGGGTGCAGGACAATTATACAGCAAAAAGTAACCGCATAAGAATGTATGTACTGTTTGACGATGCTGAATGCCTGCGTTCATTTCTGGCTTTCATAAGGGCAGAAAACATTACTATTAAAGACTTTGAACAGCCTTACTTAATCGGCAGGAGTTTTGCTGCAACCTTTGTATTGAAGTTTAATGCAAATCAAAACCATAAGGACATATTAACAATGATTTCTTCCCATGATGGGGTTTCTTTCGTGGAAGAAGTATAGGAAGTCAATAATAAATATACAGGTGTAAAAAAACAGCTGACTGCAAAGAATATAGACGCAGTCGGCTATTTTGATGCACAGGTAAAAAAGGAGTACTGGCGGCAAAGAAGGAAGTTGCGCCTTTGCTCTTTGGAGGGGTGACAAAACAATAAGAACAAAAATAATAGCATATGAAGGATGGAAGGGCATTTTTGATACTGATGCAATGATTTTTGCGGGGATAATATTTTGTAAGCTTTTAATTTTTAACCATCTTGTTGAAAGCGATATCTGCAATATTGCCCTGCTGGCATCTGTTGCAGGTGCAGTGCTTATCTTAATTTGCTGGGTCAATCTTGTAAAAAAAAGATTGAAAAGGATATTGTTGTATACTATCAATTGTGTCATAACTTTTATTATAATTGCAGATCTGCTGTTCTACAGATATTTTTTCAGTGTTATTTCAATAAATACCCTGGTTCAGGTCTCATGTCTTTCCTCAGTAAAAAGCAGTATAATCAGCCTTATTCATGCTTCTGACATAATATTTATTGTGGACATTCAGGTACTCCCACTTATAATTAATCGGACAAATTCAAAAAAAGAATACAACACAGGTCGGGGAAAAAGGCTTATCGGTGCCGCACTGACCCTTGCAGCGGGAATGGGGCTATGCAGCTATGGGGTGTCTGAACTCTTGAAAACACAGCCCTTTATATTTAAATCTTTTTATGACAAGGTATATATTGTCCAGAATATCGGATTGGTGAATTTTCATAGCATAGATGCTTTTATGTTTATGGAGACCAGTAAGAACAAGCAGAGGCAGGTATCGGAGGGAAAGAAAGCTGAGATAAAGGAGTATTTTCGCAGTAAAAAAGCAGATTTTTCTCAAGAACCCGAGTATTTTGGTGCAGGAAAGGATAAAAACCTTATTGTTATTCAGGTTGAGGCACTTCAGGATTGTGTCATCAACAGAGAAATAAATGGTCAGGAAATAACCCCAAATTTAAACAGACTGATAAAAAACAGCCTGTATTTTGATAACTACTATACTCAGACCGCAGGAGGAGGAACTTCTGACGCAGAGCTCCTTTCAAATGTGTCAATTTATCCTGCCAGGGAGGGATCGACTTACATCAGGTTTTCCGGAAACTACTACTATTCTCTGGCTAAAAAAATGAAAGAAGCGGGATACTATGCTTCGGAAATGCATGCCTGCAGGCCGGGTTTCTGGAACAGAAGCATTATGCGCATGTCTTTGGGCTTTGATGAGTTAATAAGCAAGAATAGTTACACTCATGATGAAATCTGCGGAATGGGGCTTAGTGACAAGTCATTTTTCAGGCAATCTCTAAGGTATCTGGAAAATCAGAAGGAACCATATTTTTCATTACTGATAACTCTTACCAGTCACCATCCTTTTAATAATGATAAAAAGTATTACAGCAATTTTGAATTGGGGAAATATAAGGATACTTTCCTAGGCAATTACTTTGAAGCAATACATTATGCAGATGAGGCCCTGGGTGAATTCATTGATAAGCTTGAAAAGGAAGGAATTGCGGATCGTTCGGTATTGGCGGTTTATGGGGATCATTTTGCGGTGCCCAAGGACAGAAAAGACTGTCTCGCAGAGTTCCTTGGAATAGAGGATATGAATGACTATAATTGGATTAAGCAGCAAAGGGTTCCGCTTATCATTCATTTGCCGGGGCAGAAAAATGAAAGTATAAAGCACATAACCGGAGGGGGCATTGATTTTATGCCAACAATATTGAATATTATGGGAATCGAAAGCGAAAACGTGCCCATGTTCGGAAGAGATCTGCTCAATTCCCCTGAAGGAATTGCGATAATGCGTTATGGGTATTTTATAACAGATAAATATATATGCCTTTCCTCCCGCGGAATTGCCTTTGATGTAGAAAACGGGACGGCTCATCCCGCAGAAAAATTGGCAAAAGAAATTGAGCTTGCAGAAAAGCAGCTTGAGTATTCAGATTTAATTACTGAAAATGATCTAATAATGGAAATTATAGAATACTTGAGAGCTATTAATTTTAGGATAGACACTAGACAATAATATTCTGTATATAATATTCTCTTTTATTTGTAGAATACGCCTAAGGTTGTATACTATTTAATTAGCGGAATACAGGAGTAATCTATATGGGTAAAGGAAGGAACGATGCTGAGGCATAAAAGCTTTTACTGTTTGCCGAAATACTTGCCTGATGTTGTCAGGTTGTTCAGGTAACCGGTACATTTTGTAAAATTTGATTTAATACTGAACTCTGCATCCTTGAGTCTTATTTTGGAGGAATTCAGCAGATTGCTGCATTTTATGCCAACCCTGCTGTTCTTAATTATTTTCAAACCGGATTTTATACTTTTTATTGCATCTTCCAGATACTTACCATCAACGAAATATCTCACTTTCCCCCGGAAAAACTGGGAAATCTCCATTTCATCGTTGTCTGTATATGGTATGCCGTTTATATGCCTATAAATATTAAGGATATTATTTTTATACTTTTTTGAAGTATTCTCAATGCCTGTTGTTTTTAAGGCGAGATTTCTAATTATGGCGTTCATTGTTTTCTGCTCATAAGGTATTTCAAATGTATTGCAGTTAATATTTATAGTAGGCAGGATTCTTTTATTGGGAAGCCTTACAAAAAGTAGTTTTTCTTCAATGGTACAAATATCTATTGTGTCATTTAGAGTTTTATTATATATTAGAGAGACTGTTTTTTGGGTGTCAATACCGGAGGAGAGCATCTTCAGCAAGAGTTTTTTCGTAATTTTTATCTTTGTAGGCATAAAGTCGTGTACTATGAAAATCCTGCTGGCAGTTTTTAATATGTATGGAGTGTTCATTACTGACCCCTCGTCAGCATTAACAATGATGTAATCATATAGTTCACTCAGTTTTCTCAGAATTTCACAGAAATAGATCACTTCCGGGCCCTTTCCATCATATTCATAATCGTAAACATAAAGGTCTGCAAGCCCATCGGAATAAACATTTGCAGATTTATAGAAATCCTTGAACACAGTAAAGTCTTTTAAATTGCCGGAATTCAAAAAACTATGATTCGGAAAATAATTAATAAGCTTATTTTTTCTAGTGATATCTACAAGGGCAAGCTTTTGATCATTTTGTCGGAAATGTTCGGTAAGGGATGAAATGATAGAGGTTTTTCCCGTATTGCCGGGGCCTACAAAAAATATTATATTCTCTTCCTGTCTGACCTGCTCTGGGTTACAGTCATTTACAAATTCCAACACTATGAATTTATGCTTTTCTAATTTTTCTAAGAAGGCAACATGTTTCGGAAGATTTTTATTGGGTGTATCGCCATCCAAAACAAAAATGACCCTTATGGAGGCATCGCGGGGGATAAGGTAGCTGAACAGGTCATATATGATGTCTTTTACTGACTCATCAGAGGAGCTTATAATGATATCATAATGATCTGCAAGATTAATTCCAGATATTTCTTCTTTTCTCGAGCAATTACAAATGGATACACTATCTCCACCGTGATTGGGGATAAAACGGGAAATATAAAAATCCGGGGATGAACCAATGGAAACAAGGCAGTGACGTACTTTGCACGCGTTTATATTGCTTTGGTTCTGCAAATTTTTCTCCCCCCTCTAAGAAAGCTGCATACAATATGAAATTAACACAAAATATTGCTTTTTTCAACACAATAGGACGAATTAGGACCAAAGTCCTATATGATACAGGGGGTATATAGAGTATCGTATATTGTAGAGAAATTGTAATTAATACCACTTTTTATTATTGTAAGGAGGTTTTTTAATGGAGTCGCGGATCAGAGTTTTTGCAGATGGTGGTAACAGACTGACCAAAATAATGGAGGAATCCAAGAAACCTTTTGATTTTCCAACAATAATATCAGAGCCGGAAAGAGAATTGAATTACGGCTTGAACTTTGACTTTGACCTTTCAGATTGGAATAGTGATGCCGTAAAACTAAACATCAACAATATGTTTGTAGAAATCATCAAGGATGGAGTTTCAAAGGGCAAGGCACTGGTAGGCAAGGCTGCCGAAGAAAAAGGGCTTTTGATAAGGGATAGAAACAGATATCAGGAAAAATCAGCAGATGATGTAATAATGTTCTGCATAATTACAGGCATAGCATATAATTTGGCTAAATATAACAGAAAATCTCCCAAAATAGACCTTACAGTCAATCAGCCTCTTATCGAGTATGCAAGGAATAGAGAGGAATCCGCAAATAAGTACATAGAGAGTCTTATGGGCAATATGAGGGTCCTTTTCTTTAATATATATAATCCGACACAGGTACTGTTAGAGATTGTATTTGATGTGGAGAAGGTAGTACTATGCCCGGAGGGAATAGCTGCGTTTTTCCAATATGCGATCAATGAAGATGGCAGCGCAAGGGAAGATTTCAAGGAGGATAAAAAGACGGTAGTATGGGATATTGGTTCAGGGCAGGTAAATGTAGCTGCCTTTGACGGTTTTCAGGTAGTTGGAGTAAACACCTTTGAAAAAGGTATGTTCGACTGCTATGAGAAAATATCCATGATCCTTCATAATAATTATAGGGACAAGATGGAGAGGAAGCTGTACGATTATGAAATTGACAATATGATAAGGTTTAATAACTCAATCATTAAAGGCAAGAGGGGAGACTACATTGATGTAGGTAGCATTGTCAAGAACGTGTTTGACGTTTTTGCATATGAGCTCAGCAAGGACATCAGGGAGTTTTCAAAAATGAAGTTTAACGGCTCCTGCGACAGCATTATATTTGCAGGAGGTGGAAGCAAGATACTGTTTGATTATATATGCAAATACCTGCGCAACGACTATATGTGCATGAAAAGCAATATAGGAGAATATGATAATGTAGTCGGCAGTATGTACTATAGGGTATTCAAGAGTGTGAGAACAGATCTTGAAGGGTAGGTGCTAAATCTTGATTATTAAACTAGCGGGACAGCCCATTATTGCGATCAATGAAACAGAGGTTATTGGAACAGTTGACGGGGTTTTAATCTCCGATGATAAAATAAGCTATATCTACCACGAAAATGCCGATATAAATTTTGTTATTCCCATAGACAAGGTCACGATTGGCAGCGATGCTGTAATGACCCGGAGCATCGCTGATATGGCTCTTGCCCCTGGGAATATAAAGGTTCTGAAATCCAAGTCTGGCATATACAGCTTTGACGGCAAGTATTTGGGATATCTATACGGAATTGAAGTAAATGATAGTTTTATTGTTCAATGCCTGCATACTGAGAATACAGCTATAGAAATGCCAACGATTATAAAATATGGAAGCATTATTGTTGTGGATCTGGAGGCCGATATCATTGGAAGGCCGGATGCGTTCGCCAGAACGGTGCCAAAGTTTACCCCTGATTGGGAAAAAGCATCGGAAGAAATAGTGGAAGCCGAATCGTCTCAGGAGGAAGAGGTATCCGAGGAAGCGGAAGCCGAATCGTCTCAGGAGGAAGAGGTATCCGAGGAAGTGGAAGCCGAATCGTCTCAGGAGGAAGATATGCCGGGGAAAGACGAGCCGGATAACGAAGAAGACGGCCCCATAAAGATAGAGATTATCATTGCCGAAGCAGAGGAAGAAAAGGCACCCAAAAGAAAGAGCAAGGCACAAAGTATTGAAGCCCCCGCAGAAGAAATTGTCCCGGAGCAAGACAATGCCCTTATGGAGGAAGCCTATACAATAAAGGTAAGGGATATTGCTGTTGAGACAGTTGAAAACAGAGCTCCGGCCGATGAAGAGGAAGATCCCGCGGAAGCCAGAGATGATCGTCAGGCTGAGGGGGATGGCACTGAGGGCATCGGGCTCAGTGTTATAAGATCGAAGCGCCAGAACGAGGAAAAGGCAGGCGGCCACGATATAAACACAAAATACACTTACCTATGCGGGAAACAGCTACTGGAAGAGATTAAAATAGGAGAAAGGTACTACGATAAAGGTGCTACGATAGATGCAGGCTTGATAAAACATGCGATAGCAAATAATGCAATTGTAAAGGTAATCGTGAATGCGGAGGATTAAAAAGAAGGCGGGAGACCGCCTTCTTTTTGACAACAGCAAAATGGCTTCGGGTTTTCTGAATTACTCAGCCATTTTCAGCATTTCCTTTACTTGAGCTACATCTTTGTCGCCCCTGCCGGAAAGGTTCACAATTATTGTTTTATCTTTGCCCAGTTCTTTTGCTATTTTGATGGCATAGGCTACTGCATGGGAGCTTTCAAGAGCCGGAATAATTCCTTCAAGTTTTGAAAGCTCTATAAATGCAGATAATGCTTCATTGTCTGTAGCTGTGGTATAGCGACACCTTCCGCTATCTTTATAGAAGGAATGTTCCGGGCCTACTCCAGGATAATCAAGTCCCGCGGCAATTGAATATACGGGAAGCGGTTCGCCTTTTTCATCTTGAAGGGTATAGCATTTAAAGCCGTGGATAATTCCGGGAGAACCTAAAGTAATTGATGCTGCATGATAGGGTGTATCCAAGCCCCTTCCGGCAGGTTCGACCCCTATCATATTAACACTTTTATCCTCATAAAAAGGGTGGAACAGTCCAATGGCATTACTACCTCCTCCCACACAGGCGATTAAATAGTCCGGAAGCCTTCCTTCCTGCTCAAGGATCTGCTCTTTTGCTTCCATTCCTATGATGCTTTGGAATTCCCTAACCATTATTGGGTATGGATGGGGACCTACTGCCGAGCCTAGAAGATAATAAGTATCATTGGCATTTTTGATAAAATCATCAAGGGCTGCATCTACAGCATCTTTTAATGTCCTGGTGCCCGAAGCTACCGGAACTACATTTGCTCCTAGGAGCTGCATCCTGAAAACATTAAGCTCTTGACGCTTTGTATCGATTTCTCCCATGTATATGATACATTCCATTCCAAACATAGCACAGACTGTGGCAGTTGCTACACCATGCTGACCAGCTCCTGTTTCAGCTATGATTCTTTTTTTGCCCATTTTTTTTGCTAAAAGAACCTGGCCTAAGGCATTGTTTATTTTGTGTGCCCCGGTATGATTCAAATCCTCTCTTTTTAAATAGATTCTAGCACCTCCAATTTTTTCAGTAAGTTTTTTTGCATAGTAGAGGGGATTTGGCCTTCCAGTGTACTGCTTGTGATAATAGAGCAGCTCTTTTTTAAACTCAGGGTCGTCAATGCTTTGATAGAAGCTTTCCGCCACCTCATTTAAGACGGATTTCAGCATCTCCGGTACATAAGTACCACCGAATTGACCAAAGAATTCTGTTTTTTCCATTACTATTTCCTCCTTTTATTAAGCGAAGAGCGAGATGGGGCTATTATAGGCAACCCTGCTGTTATGAGGCTGTATAGGAAGTTATACTTTCCTATGCAATAAAAAAATCCTCAATCCATAAACTATGGACAGAGGACGTATTATCGTGGTGCCACCTCAGTTAATCTTAAAAAGATTGTCTTGTTCAGATACGGGAAAGTATTCCGATATCCTATCTCTGTAACGGGAGAATCCCGGGCAAACCTACTGCTATTTCAGAAGCCACTCATAAGTCCATTCAATTATTCTGGAAACGCCGGATTTGCACCTGTGCCGGCTCTCTGAAGATTCTCTGAATAATCTACTACTCTTACTCAACGCTTTTTACAAGTTTTTATTTAGTTATTTAACATTATAGATATCAACGGAATTTATGTCAAGTAAATTATTATCAATGACATTTTCACTGATTATTGCTTCAATTGACAAAGTAAATGCAACTAAATAGTCCAAGGATTGTTCCGTGTCAGAACAATTGGGAAATGCTCAAAGGGTCTATATTCCAGCTTTCAATGGCAAATTGTTGTTTGTATTGCCTCGATAGGATGAGCTTGTACTTAACGGTATTGTTTCCCTCGGATATTATTATTTTGGCCTTTGCATAGGTTGATCTGTCCGGGCTTTCTGCTCTATGGGGATCGCTCATGGACCAAAGCTCAATTTCTCCTGTTTCAAAGGTCAGATTGTCGGCATCATTAATGAGGTCTTCCACAATTTTTCTCTGGGCAGCCCTGTAATCGGTGTCTTCCTTTGCTATCCAATACTTTACGGCTTCGTTGATATTTTTGTTTTTAATATCATTAAGGTGTTTTTTTACAATTAAGGTAACGGCATCTGTTTCGGCGGAAAAAGGATGGGTAGAGAAGCCGGTGATAAACCATTTGGTGTCTTCCTTTACCAATTCTATTGAATTGATGTAATAAAGGCCCAGATTCACAGAGGCTCTGTTTCCCGTAATGCTTAAGTGGTCAAAGAATATTGTGGCAGGCAAATGATCCTCCTTCTGCGAAGTCGGAATAGGCATGTTGAATCTGGAGAAGTCAATCAGCTTGTTTTCAAGGGCTTCCTGGGGAATAGGGTCGTAGGTATTTTTATAGATTTCTTTAGCTTTATTTTCGTATTTTTCGGAGGAATCAAAAAAACTATAGTCCATCTGCAACATCTTTAGCAACACTGTTTTTATTCCGTATATATCCTCATCGTCACTTTTAATAGAATTCTTATAGACCCTAAAATCTTTGGTATCAACTTCAATGTTGTCTTCGCTGTAGCCGCTTATAACATAAAGCCTGTCTTCCGCAGGGCTCATATAAAATGTAGGAGAACCCATCTTAATACTGAGTTTTGACATGGTATTGGGGTTGACTTTTACCAGAAGATACCTGGAATTACTGTCAAGATTACTGTTCAACGTGCTATAAAGAATGTCTCCTGTTGATTTCATTATATAAGAGCAATAAATGGGGCCGGAATCAATGGATTTGCTTTCTAAGGTCTTTAGATTAACGGTATTAAGCCCGCTCATATATTCCTTTGTATAAAGCATATTTGAATTGTCGCAATCCGAATAAATCCCCTCTGCGATACTGGTGAAATCTTTGCTGTCGAAATCGTAAAAAGCGATCATGTCATTATATTGGTTATTTTTCATTTGAACAATATAATTATTTTCGGTAAATTTATTTTTGATAAATGGGGTATAACTATCAACCGCAATTGAAATAAATTCCCTTGAAGCAATGTCAAATTCCATACGGCAATTGATCATAAGACTTTTTGAATCCTTTGACCAGCTCAAGTTGTTGTATGCATTCCATTTTTCTGCCGTAACCAATTTTTGAAGCTGTCCGGATACGCTGTTATATGTGTATATATTGCTGTTTCCATCAATAAAGGCCAGATATTTTCCGGTTTCATCGAAACGGAAATCCTTCAGGGAGGGAAATTTACCAAGGCTCTTGCTTTCACGGGTCTCTGCAGTAATTGCAAACAGCTCTACCTCCTGCACCATGTTACCTATAAGGATCCTGCGGTTGAAGGTATCCGAAGCTGGACTCCCCGAAGCCCTGTATGCCAGTATCATACC
>CAYURW010000038.1:0-22842 GCA_964447145.1 uncultured Clostridiaceae bacterium | reverse complement strand
GTTGATATCGGGAAGGGCTGGGGCTATGAGTATGATGTCGGAAAAGCAAGGGAAATACTGCATAAAAACGGTCTCGGGAAAGGCGGCCGCAAGCTTAAGGTACTTGGAAGAAACGAGGAGGATACCTCTTCATACAATCATATGATGGATATTATTATAAGCGATTTCAGAGAAGCGGGAATAGAGTGCGAAATAATAAGGGTCAGCGCAGCTCAATACCTTGATATGAATAATATAAGAAAATGCGACGTTTATCTGAGCAGATGGATCGGAGATACAGGTGATGCGGATAATTTCCTTCAGCCCCTTTTTAATATGGAAAGCAAAACTAATTTCTCCGGCTACATAAACAAAAAAGTCACTGATGATATGAACATTGCCAAAGGGGTAACTGATCCCGATAAAAGGATCGAAGTATACAGAGGCATCCAGGAGAACATAATAGATGATGCCCCGTGGATATTCCTGTTTCATCCGCTTTCCGGGGTAGTCTTCAGGAATGGTCTTGGTGGTATAAAGCTAAGCTCCCTGGGCCTAATGAAATATGAAGATATTATTGAAGAAAATATTATCAATAGATGATAAGACCCAGTTGCATGCAGCAATGAATACCGGTTAAAATAACATATAATAATTAAGATACATGAATACAGAGACAAATGGAGGTTAAAGTCCTATGGACAAAAATGAAGGCATCTACAGGGACATTCCGGAAAACACTGAACAGACAGACGAGTTAAAGGCATATTCCAACTTTATACATGGTTTTATTGATGAAGATCTGGAGAGAAAGGTTTATGTAAATGTTCATACCCGTTTTCCTCCGGAACCGAACGGCTATCTCCATATCGGGCATTGTAAGGCCATGTATATAGATTTTAGCACTGCAGAAAAATATAGAGGGTTGTGCAACCTGAGGTTTGATGACACAAATCCTATAAAAGAGGATGTGGAGTATGTTGATTCCATAATGGAAGATATCAAATGGCTTGGATTTGACTGGGGGGACAGACTGTTCTACGCATCGGATTATTTTGAGTCCATGTATGGATTTGCAGAATTTCTTATTATGAAAGGCAAAGCATATGTATGCGATTTGAATCAACAGGAAATAAGGGAATACAGGGGCACACCTACGGAGCCAGGGGAAGACAGCCCTTACAGAGAACGCACGATATCTGAAAATCTGGATCTGTTCAGGAGGATGCGATCCGGTGAATTTCCCGAAGGATCAAGGACCCTCCGTGCAAAAATAGATATGGCGTCGCCTAACCTTAATATGAGGGACCCTGTATTATATAGAATATTAAAGACAGATCACCATAGAACAGGAAGCAATTGGTGCATTTATCCAATGTATGATTTCCAGCATCCCTTATCCGATGCCCTTGAGGGAATTACCCATTCCCTTTGTTCATTGGAGTATGAAGATCATAGGCCCCTTTATAATTGGGTAGTCAATGAATGTGAAACGGAGCACAGGCCAAGGCAGATTGAATTTGCGAGATTGAATATTACTTATACCGTTATGAGCAAAAGGTATTTGAGAGAGCTTGTGGAATCGGGAATCGTAAATGGCTGGGATGATCCAAGAATGCCAACATTATGCGGCCTGAGGAGAAGGGGTTACACGGCGGCTGCATTAAAGGATTTTTGTGACAGAATCGGTGTAGCCAAAACAAACAGTGTAGTTGACTATGGACTTTTGGAGCATTGCATACGGGAAGACCTCAATAAGAAGGCAGATCGCGTAATGGCAGTGCTGCGACCTTTGAAGGTCATTATAGACAATTATCCCGAGGGGCAGATTGAGGAGTTTGAAGTGGAAATCAACCCGGAGGACCCTGATAGGGGAACAAGAAAGGTGCCTTTCTCCCGGGAGATTTTTATTGAACAGGAAGATTTTATGGAAAACCCGCCTAAAAAATATTTCAGGCTGTACCCCGGGGGAGAGGTAAGACTTAAAAGCGCTTACTTTATCAAGTGTGAGAGCACTGTCAAAAATCCTGAAACCGGAGAAATAATGGAGGTCCACTGCACCTATGACCCGGCTTCTAAAGGGGGAAATTCTCCCGATGGGAGGAAGATCAAGGGAACCATTCACTGGATATCTGCTGCCCATGCTCTGGATGCTGAGGTTCGGCTGTATGATCAGCTTTTTGCCGTTTCTAATCCCGGGGAGGAAGGGAAGGACTACAAGGATGAATTGAACCCTGACTCTCTGGAGGTGCTGACAAACTGCAAAATCGAACATGGTTTAGCAGAGGCACCCCTTGGGTCTGCATACCAATTTCTCAGAATGGGCTATTTTTGCCCCGATAATAAAGACTTCAGGAAGGGCAGACCGGTTTTTAACCGGATAACAGGATTGAAGGATTCCTGGGCCAGATTATCAAGGGATAATGTTCCGGGGGACCGATAATATGGGTTGCAAATACAGCAAGCCACCTTTATTCCAAATAATATCATATTGTTAATCCTGCAAAAAACTGTTATCATTAAATTGAACTATATAGAATATGCCGGTAAACAGTAGAATAATAATAAAGTGCAACCTTTAGCATATTTTATAAATCAAGGAAAACATTATATACAAATCTGTTAATCATTGCTGGAACAGATTTCTATTACCTTGATTCTCTTTGTGGTTAAACAAATATACATTATTGTTTATTCACCGCAAATATGAAAATTATATAATTTGTGGCATATTGCGCACAATTCGCGCAAGCGCTCATTGAATTATTGGGGGGTGTAACGGGTGTTTGGAGATTGGAGCCTTTTTACTGTATTTTTATATGTGATGGGTTTGGTACTGCTGCTGGTGGAAGCAACGATACCGGGCTTCGGCGTTGCAGGGGTGAGCGGAATCATATTGGTTTTTATCAGCATAGTATTGATTTCCTCAAGTTTTTATCAGGCAGTTTTTCTACTGATAGGAACTGTCCTGGGAGCGGTACTGGCAATTTATATTTTGTATAAGCTCGGATACGGGAAGCGTTTTATCAAATCTGTTGTATTAAATACAGAACAGAAAAATGAAGAGGGGTATGTAAGCGGCAAGGACTATGAAAAATACCTGGGAATGAAGGGAATTGCAGTTACCCCACTAAGGTCTTCGGGTACTGTACTCATCGACGGGAAAAGAATAGATGCAGTTTCAGAGGCAGAATTCATCGATAAGGATACTGAGGTTGAAGTTATTAAAATCACGGGTAATAGAATAGTGGTAAAGAGAATATAATAATTGATGGAGGTAGATAAATGGATATTTTGGTCTATATAATAACTTTGTTTCTCATAATACTGGGATTGACAATTTTCCTGAGCTTTGTTCCCCTCGGGCTGTGGATTTCTTCTCTGGCAGCGGGGGTTAATGTTGGGATATTCAATCTTGTGGGTATGAGGCTCAGAAGGGTTATTCCCAGCAGGATAGTGAATCCATTGATAAAGGCCAGAAAGGCTGGGCTGCAGGTAGGGGTTAATCAGCTTGAAGCTCACTTGCTGGCAGGGGGTAATGTCGATAGGGTTGTAAATGCGCTTATTGCCGCACAGAGGGCGGAGATAGAATTGACTTTTGAAAGAGCTGCAGCAATTGATCTTGCTGGCAGGGATGTTCTGGAAGCAGTACAGATGAGCGTTAACCCCAAGGTGATCGAGACTCCTATAGTGGCTGCAGTAGCTAAGGACGGCATCGAAGTAAAAGCAAAGGCAAGAGTTACAGTGAGAGCCAATATTGAAAGGCTCGTTGGCGGAGCCGGTGAAGAGACCATTATTGCCAGGGTCGGCGAAGGTATAGTAACTACAGTAGGAAGTTCCGAGAGCCATAAGGCTGTATTGGAAAATCCGGATTTGATATCAAGAACGGTTTTGGCAAAGGGGCTTGATTCCGGCACAGCCTTTGAGATACTTTCAATAGATATAGCAGATGTAGATGTGGGAAGGAATATAGGTGCCCAGTTGCAGACAGACCAGGCGGAGGCAGATAAAAGGATAGCACAGGCTAAGGCAGAGGAAAGACGCGCTATGGCTGTTGCAAAAGAGCAGGAAATGAAAGCCGGAGTGCAGGAAATGAGAGCCAAGGTTGTGGAAGCAGAAGCTGAAGTGCCGAAAGCACTTGCAGATGCCCTTAGAAATGGCAAAATGGGTGTGATGGATTATTATCAGCTTCAGAATATCCAGGCCGACACGCAGATGAGGGATGCAATATCAAAGGTTAATAAAAGCGATTCAATTTCGGAAAAGGACAAGAAATAGCCTGTAATATGGGATGGTTACTCCGATATGGGAGGGATATAGTTGGAAGGTTTATTTATTGTTATTGCCATAATTATAGGCATTTCCAATATTGTGCAGAAGCAGAACCGTGCCCGGGGTCGAAGCAATATGAATGGCCGGCGGGATCAATACAAGCAGAAACCCGTTAATATGCAAAAGAGAGTTATGAAGCCTCAACCGCATACTTTAATGGACTTAGGGAAAAGTCTTCGGGAAATGGTGAGAAGCACCGAGGACGGCGAAGGCATTGAGGACAGCGAAGGCATTGAGGCTGAGGACAGAAGCAGGACAGGAAGTCTGGGCTTCTCGGAGCAGGACTTAAATTATGGAAATATTGGCTATTCCTCGGCAAAACCGAAGCCTGCGGGAAAAGCGGAAAGGACTGTCTCGGGAGACACGGCAATAATTGAGGAGAAAAAAATATTTGATCTTACAGAGGGGAACCTTGTTGAAAGTGTAATAATGTCAGAGATCCTTGGACCCCCAAGAGCATTTAAAAGACGGATAAGATAAAATATAAAAGTATGTATTAATTATAAAGACAGCCTTATATAGCAAGGCACTATGTGCTGCTATGGAAGGCTGTCTTGTTTTGCACACTTTTGCCATTGGTGTTTGCCCCTCCTTTTTGTTCTTCAACATGTGTCCGCCGCATACATTTATATTGAGGTGTAGGCTATGGGTAATAAAGGTCATAGATTAAGAGAAAAGATATGCGGCATATTAGAGCTGCCGAAGGATATTGTCTTGGATGTTTCAAAGGTGACCATAATCGGTACCGGACAAATTACAGTGGAAAACCATAAAAGCCTTGTGGAATATGGCGGGGAACTGATACGGATCAGCACCGGCAGTGGTACAATGAAGCTTCATGGGAAAAAGATGGTAATAAAGAACGTTGCCCGGGAAGAAATCATTATAACAGGCGAAATTGCAAACATCGAATTTTATTAAAGCAAATAGGCTGCAAATGCGGCCAAATTGAGCTGGGGGTCATTCAGGCATGCTTACTATTAGAATATGGAATTATTTAAGGGGATATGCTATTATTATTGTTAAAGGATTAAGAATTGAAAGATTTATTAATTTGGCCGTCGTTAACGGCATATATTTATGGGATATAGAGAAGCTTGATTATATCACAGTAAAAGCAAAAGTCAGGCTGAAAAATTTTAGGAAGCTAAGGGACATTGTACGGGAAACGGACAGTTCATTCAGCATATTGAGCAGACACGGTTTTCCTTTTATCTTTGTAAATATCAAAAGAAGGAAGTTATTTTATGCCAGTTTGCTGTCACTGTTTATTTTTATTTATATAATGTCCTCTTTTGTATGGATGATTGATATAATTGGAGCAAAAACTGTCGATAATGAAAAGATAGTGAAGTGCCTTTATGCTGAAGGCCTTAGGGAGGGAAGTTATAAAGGGAGACTGGACAGAAGGCATATAGAGAACCGGGTTTTGATAAATATGCCTGAGCTTTCATGGATAGGTATACAAATAAGAGGAACCAAGGCAATTGTTGAGGTTGTAGAAAAAAAGGAAAAGCCCCCTTTAATCAGCCACGAGGATGCCTGTGACATAGTTGCGGCAAAGGATGGTGTAATAACGAAGCTGCTAGCCCTGTCCGGGGATCCGATAGTTGTGGATGGGGATTCTGTGAGAAAGGGTCAGAAGCTGATCACGGGCATAATATTGAGGGAAGGACTTGAACCCAGGCAGGTACATTCCATTGCACAGGTAATAGCAAGGACATGGTATGAGGATGAGGAAGAAATACCCTTCCAGCAAATAGAATACAAACTGACCGGCAATACTGACCGGCAATACAAACTAAGGCTGCTGGACAAGGAGTTTTCCAGAAAGAAAAACGTAAAATTTAAGGATTATAATGAACATATCAGGGAGAAAAACCTTATCAGCTTCGGAGATTATGTATTTCCTATCAAATTGACTGAATTCAGGTACGAAGAGTTGATTCCGGAGTTAAAGACCCTGATGATAAGTGAAGCAAAAGAAAGATGCGCCGAAAGGCTTAATGCAAAAATCAAACTTAGGATTCCTGAGGGTTCAGTAATTCTGAACAAAAACTTAAACTACTACCTTAACAAAAAATCTGTTAAAGCAAAATTAAGTGTTGAGGTTTTGGAGGATATAGGAGTAAAACAAAAAATACAATAGGAGGAAATTAATTGTCACAAAACATAATTGAATCCAATATACAAATAAATGACATGGAAAAAATAATAAACCTTTTTGGGAACTTTGACCGTAACCTTAAAGTCATAGAGGATGAGTTTGGTGTTAACATAATTGTCAGAGAAGGCGAGATAAAGATCATCGGTCCTAAGGCGGCAGCAGACATGGCGGGGAAAACTATTGGAATTCTGATAGGGATGCAGGATAGCGGCGAAATAATAACAAGTCACTCTGTAAGCTACACCGTCGAACTTGTAAAGGAAGGGGAGGAGAGCAAAACCGGAGGACTTAGAGATTTGATCATAACAAACGCAAGAGGAAAAGCCATCAAAAGCAAGACTATCGGGCAAAAGAGATATATTGATGCTATACATAACAATGAAGTGGTGTTCGGTATTGGCCCTGCAGGTACAGGGAAGACTTATCTTGCCATGGCGATGGCAGTAAAAGCCTTCAAAAATCATGAAGTAAGCAGGATAATACTCACAAGGCCTGCAGTGGAAGCGGGGGAAAAACTCGGCTTTTTGCCGGGGGATCTTCAGAATAAGGTAGATCCGTATTTGAGGCCTTTGTATGATGCTTTATATGATATTATGGGAGCTGAAGCTTATCAAAAGCAGATAGAAAGGGGGGCAATCGAGATAGCACCCCTTGCATATATGAGGGGCAGAACCCTCGATGACTCATATATAATACTTGATGAAGCCCAAAACACTTCTACCGAACAGATGAAAATGTTTCTTACAAGGCTGGGAATCGGCTCCAAGGCAATAATAACGGGTGATATTACACAGATCGATCTGCCCAGGGGGAAGTTCTCAGGACTGAAGGAAGTAATGAAGATCTTAAGGAATGTGAATGGCATTGGGTTTGTATTCCTTAGTGAAAAGGATGTTGTAAGGCATAAGCTGGTCAGGGATATTATTAAGGCATATGAAAAGCATGACGCAAGCAGGCCGGACACAGAGGAAGATAAAGAATAGGAGATTACAGATGATAGAGTTATCTGTTTCAAATCTGAAAAGGCTGGCAAAAAATAGCACCTTAATTAGGATCATATTGATTGTATGTCTTTTTGTTGCGCTTTTTTCATTGTTCATACTGAATGTGGCTCCTCAGAAATACCGTTTAAAAATAGGGGACATTTCTGATGAGGATATCTATGCACCTTCCGATACTGTGGACAAGTCTGCAACAGAGCTTAGGAAGAAACAAGCGGAGGACAGTGTTCAACCAATCTATAATCTGGACTTAACAGTTCAAATTGATATAGAAGAGAAAATAGACAGTTTTTTCTCATTGCTGATAGCTGTCAAGAATAGTGAGGAGCTGGACAAGACACAAAAGCTTGCCGCAATTGCTCAGGATTCGAACATCAGCCTCGGGAACAGCTTGTACGACACACTGCTTAATGCCAGGGAACAGGACTTGCTGACTCTTAGAGACAATATCAAATATATTAATAATCAGATGCTGAATGGAAGGATCACAGAACAACAGTTAAATGACAAAAGGAGCGATATAAGAGATTTTTTTATGAACCTGCCCAAAAACAGCAAGCTTGACGAAATAGGCGCAGATATTGCTGTAATGATTCTAAGACCCAATATGTATTATGATGAGCAGACTACATTGATTAAAAAGCAGGAGGAAAGGGAAAAGGTAGAGGACGTAGTCATACGGAAGGGTACAATAATCGTTAATAAGGGGAGGGAAGTAACGGTTCAACAGATACAGCTCCTGAATACCTATGGGCTTTTATATGAAAATGACAGTCGTTTTGATATAAAACTGTATTCAGGATACGGAATAATAATAGGCATATGTCTTTTTATTGCAGGCTTGTACTTTAGGAACCAGGATAAAAAGCTTCTGGATAATAACTCCAATATATTTCTGGTCAGCTTAATAGCCGTGACGACATTGATAATTACGGCGGTATTCAAGAATGTTTCCGATTACCTCATAATCATGCCTGCGGGGGCAATGC
The DNA here is from genome assembly GCA_964447145.1 of uncultured Clostridiaceae bacterium. Lineage (GTDB taxonomy): Bacteria > Bacillota > Clostridia > Lutisporales > Lutisporaceae > BRH-c25. The sequence continues at coordinate 14,374 of CAYURW010000038.1, read as the reverse complement.
TTATTTCTATATTAATCAGCCCCAAAATAGCTATTGTAGCTAATATCGTTATGTCTATACTTGCAGGTTTTCTTGGGGGATTCGATTTGCCGATAGTAGCAATAATGTTGTTGACCGGCATACTTGGGGCAATAATGGTATCCAGGACGCATCACAGAAGCACTTTCATACTGGCAGGTTTGGCCGTAAGCCTTACAAGCCTTTTGATAATATTCAGCGTAGGTATTCTGGGCAGAGAGGATATATATAAAATGGCAAATAACGGGATGTTCGGCACAGCAGGAGGTATTATGTCCGCAGTGCTTACAATAGGGACACTTCCGTTTTTTGAATCTGTTTTTGATATTATTACCCCCATAAAACTGCTGGAGCTGTCAAATCCGAACCAGCCGATATTAAGAAGGCTGCTTATCGAGGCACCGGGCACTTATTACCATTCAATTCTGGTAGGGAATCTAGCGGAGGCGGCAGCAGAAGACATAGGGGTCAATCCTTTGTTGTGCCGGGTGGGAGCATATTATCACGATATAGGAAAACTTAAGAGGCCGTATTTTTTTAAGGAAAACCAAATTACCAAGGATAACCCCCATGATAAAATAACACCTAATTTGAGCGCATTAGTAATTACCTCCCACGTTAAGGATGGAGTGGAAATTGCCAGGAAGAGCAAGCTTCCCTCAGCCGTGATCAGGATTATAGAAGAACATCACGGCAACACCCTTGTTGCTTATTTCTATCATAAAGCATTGGCGGCAGAAGGAGCTGAGGCAATTGAAGAGGACAAGTTCAGATATCCCTTCAGGAAACCTCAGACGGTTGAAGCCGCCATAGTAATGCTGGCAGATTCAGTGGAAGCCTATATAAGATCATTGTCCGAGCCAACCCAGGAGCAAGTGGAGCAGGGGGTAAGAAAAATAATCAGAGAAAAAATGAATGACGGGCAGCTTGATGGCAGCGAGCTTACTCTCAAAAATTTAGATATGGCCGGGCAGGCTTTTGTCAGGGTGCTGGGGGGTATATTCCACGAAAGAATAGAATATCCGGAGAGTCCGAAGGATATATAGGAATACAAAGAAATATGCAGATGGAGGTAAAAAGGTATGTCGGTATTAATAGACAACAGGCAGGATATAATTGCGGTCCTAGAGCACGGATCATATGAGGAGGATTATGAAATAAGCATTTCTTTTGTGAACAATGAGGAAATGAGAAGCCTGAATGAGAGGTACAGAGGCATCGATAAAGAAACAGATGTGCTCTCTTTTCCATTGGCTGAGTTTTTCGAGGGAGACTTTGAGGAAGAAGACGGGGATACAGAATATATTGAAGAGGAAATAGTATTGGGAGATATAGTTATATCAACAGAAATGGCATTGAAGCAGTCGAAGGAGTACGGTCACAGTGTAAAAAGGGAATTAGCTTTCCTTTTGGTGCACGGGATGCTGCATCTTTTGGGCTATGACCACAAAGATGAGGCTTCTGAGAAAGAAATGTTCGACATACAGGAGGAGATACTGGGAGAACTAAAGGACATGTAAATAGGGCAAGGCACCGCAATAGGATACAAATAAGGCAATTTACCCTGAGGTAATATTAATGCGGATAATTTGAACAGAATTTATTTTATTATACAGAAAGAGGGTCCCAAATGAATACTAAGAAATGGCTATCGGTACTGATGATTCTATGCATTGTTTTAATGATGTTTACAGGATGCGGCAAAAAGAATGAAGAGGTATCAACTGTAGAACCCGAAGTCATAGAAGAACCGATCCCTGAACCGGTCCCTGAGCCTGAACCTCCAAAAGGCCAGCCATGCCCGCTGACCGGGATGGAAGTTTTGGATGAGGGGGATTTGAAGCTTAGGCCGGTCGCTGTTATGATTGACAATGAAATCAACGCAAGACCCCAATCAGGGCTTTTGGATGCTGAAATAGTATATGAGATTCCTGTAGAAGGCAATATCACAAGATATATGGCTATTTTTCATCACAATTATAATGACAAGATCGGGCCTGTGAGAAGCGCCAGGCCATATTTCATAGATAAGGCCCTTGAATTCAATGCTGTGTATGTACACTGCGGCGGGAGTCCCCAAGCGCTTAAAGATCTGGCTGAATTGAAAGTGAGTACCCTTAATGACCTGAAGGGATCCCCCTGCTTTTGGAGGGCAAAAGACAGAAAAATGCCCCATAATTTATACACAAGCACCAGACTTATGAGAGAGGTAATTGAAAACAATAAGTTCAACAACAAAACAGCTCCTCAATATTTTACGTTCAGCGAAGAATTTTTGGACCTGGAAGGAAAGAGCACTAGGGCAATAAGCTTCGGATATAGTAAAAGCTACACTGTAGGGTATGAATATGATGCCGAAAGCAAATTATATTATAGAACAATAAATGGGATCAGGCTTAAGGACAAAGAATCAAGCAAAGAAATTGCCACGACCAATATAATTGTTGAGAAAACGACCGTTAAGGTCCTTGATGATGCAGGGCGCCTAAAGGTCAACAATATCGGCAAGGACAGGGGTTATTATCTTACAGGGGGCAAGCTCATCGAAATTGAATGGAACAAGAGCAGCAGGAACGCAAGAACAATATACAAAGACCTTAAGGGCAATGAAATAAAGGTAAACAAGGGGAATACATGGATACAGGTAGTTCCTGACTATGTCAGGATCGAAATAAAGGAGTGAAGATCATGGATTACGATATACTAATGAAAATGGCTCAGGAAGCTATGGGATATGCCTATGTGAAATATTCCAACTTTAGGGTAGGGGCGGCATTACTGACAAAGAGCGGTAAGGTTTATACCGGCTGTAATATAGAAAATTCCTCCTATGGGGCAACGATTTGCGCAGAGAGAGTTGCTTTTGTGAAGGCGGTATCCGAGGGGGAAAAAGAATTTGAAGCCATTGCCGTTGCAAGCGACCTTAGGGGCTTCACATATCCTTGCGGAATATGCAGACAGTTTATGTCTGAATGGGGATTGGATACTAAGCTTATAACCCAAAACGGAGATCAGATAAGGATACACACAATAGGGGAGCTATTGCCGGAGGCCTTTGTAGAGTTTTAACCTGAGGCACAAGAAGTCCACACCTCGTCGCAAAGCATAGGTGGTGGTAGTATGTCACAGGATATTTGTATTCTTTTTTAAGGAGCGGGTATATGGATAATAAATTCAAGTCAGGATTTGTAACGGTCATAGGGAGGCCAAACGTGGGCAAGTCTACCCTTATTAACAGGCTTATTGGCGAAAAGATATCAATAATATCCGACAAGCCCCAGACAACAAGAAATTCAATCCGCTGCATCTATACTACAGAGGGGTATCAAATAGTATTTGTTGACACTCCCGGTATCCACAAGCCGAAGCATATGCTGGGAGAGCGTATGGTTAGATCTGCAATAGAATCTTTAAAAGGTGTGGATGTAATTGTGGTAATGTTTGATTGCTCTTCGGAAATAGGGCCGGGGGATAAGTACATTGCCGAGACGGCATATAATGCGGGCTCTCCCGTTATACTTGCGCTGAACAAGATTGACAGGATATCAAAGCCCAAACTGGAGCAGGCTGCCGCCTCACTGATACCTTACCAGGAGTGGTTTGCCGGTATAATACCCGTTTCCGCAAATACGGGGGAGAACTTTGACACCCTTTTGAATGAGATACTGAGATACCTTCCGGAAGGGCCAAAATACTTCACTGAGGACATATATACCGATATGCCAGAAAAGTTTATTGTTTCAGAGATCATTAGAGAGAATATCCTGAGGTTCACATCTGAAGAAGTGCCCCACGGAACCGCTGTGGAAATTTTATCCATGAAGGAAAGGGATAACAAGGATCTGATGGATATTGAGGCTGTGATACACTGTGAGAAAGACTCCCATAAAGGAATCATAATAGGCAAGGAAGGCAGGAAACTCAAAGAAATAGGAACCGGGGCAAGAGTCGACATTGAGCGCCTTCTGCACTGCAAAATCAATCTTCAGCTTTGGGTCAAGGTAAAAAATGACTGGCGTGATAATAAAGGGGCACTAAAAAACTTCGGTTATTAGCGGGAGTGAGGAAATGTCAATATCAAAGACAGAAGGCATAGTCTTGAAATATACTGACTTGGGCGAGGCTGACAAGATACTGACGATACTTACAAGAAACAACGGAAAGATCAAAGGAATTGCCAAAGGCTGCCGGAAACCCAAAAGCAGCCTTCTTTCATCATCGGAGATGTTTGTTTTCAGCGAATACGTGCTGTATAAGGGGAAGAATTTTTATCATATAACCCAGGCGGTGACTAGAGAAACCTTTTACAATATCAGGAAGGACTTGTTAACGTTTTCATATGCTGCATATTTTGCTGAACTGGCGGATGCTGTGTCCGATGAGGGCATACCCAGCGAAAAATTATTTTTACTTCTGGCCAGGACACTTTATTACCTTTCTGAGGGAAAAATGCCCATGGGGCTTCTTAGCCTTGGTTATCAGCTTAAGCTGATGGATATCAGCGGATATAGGCCGAATTTGCTGAAATGCGGTTTGTGCGGAAAAACCGGCAAGGAATATACAAGATTCAGCATTGAGTCAGGAAGCGTAATTTGCGGGGATTGCAGTTCAGAGGAGGCTTTCCAGAATGGCGGAGGTATGTACAAAATAAGCCGGGGGACTTCGGAGGCTATCAATTTTTTGCTGAACATGGAGATTTCAAGATTAAATACTAAGAAAATTGATAATACTATTTTCAATGAAATAGAAAGAATAAATAGAGCCTTTATTGAAAACCATCTGGATAGAAAATTCAAATCCCTTGACTTTTTAGACTCCATAAAGGATTCGGGTTTTTAGCACTTACATAAAGGCTCTGAAAGGAGCAGATTCCATGGATATAAGTCTTGAAAAAGTTGATATTATTAGGGACAGAACAAATGTGACCTATAAGGAAGCCAAAGAAGCTCTTGAAGCTGCAAATGGAGACGTTGTTGATGCCTTGATAAATATCGAGGAAACAGGAGAAAAGAAATGGACGGATACAATTTCTGTTAAGGGCAACGAGGCCTTTGACAGGATAAAGGGAATAGTAAAGTCGGGGAATGTTAACAGAATAAGGGTAAAGAAGGATGACAGCGTTATTTTTGATATTCCCGTAACAGCCGGGGCAATAAGCGCAGTTGTTGTACCGCAGCTTACTGCAATAGGAACGGCATTAGCCCTGTTGTCAAAGTGTACTATAGAAGTGGAAAGGTATGACGAAGAGATTGACAAAACATCCACGATTTGCTAAATTAATGTTAGCATATCTTATATAGAATACGCCAGTAAACAGCCAATTAAAAATAACGTACAACCTTTGGTGTATTCTATAAATCAAGGAAAACATTGATACAAAATATGTTTAAGCTTTGCTGAAACATATTTCTGTTACCTTGATTATCCTTGGGTTGAAACAAATAGACATTAGTGTTAATTGCCGCAAGTTAAATAGGATATTCGAAGTATAATTAGCTGCAAGTTAAATAGGATATTCGAAGTATAATCAGCTGCAAGTTGAATAGGATATTCGAAGTATAATCAGCTGCAAGTTAAATAGGATATTCGAAGTATAATTAGCTGATGTTTATCCAAAAATGTATAGTTAAGCAGTACTTATGCGTTGATAAAGAGGAGTAATCGGAGATTGTATTTTCAGAGAGCTGGAGTTGGTGCGAATCCGGCATTGCATTCTGATGAAAGGTACTTTGGAGCAAAGACTTAAAGAGAGGGCCTGATGATTTCTTTCAGGTCAAAAAGGGTGGAACCGCGGAAGAAAACCTTTCGCCCCTTAATTTCAGGGATGGAGGGTTATTTTTTTATCAAAATTTATGGAGGGATATTAAATGACATTTCAGGAAATCATATTGACGCTTCAGAAATACTGGGCCGAACAGCATTGCATAATTATGCAGCCCTATGATGTTGAAAAGGGTGCAGGAACGATGAGCCCCTTCACTTTCCTAAAAGCCTTGGGCCCGGAACCCTGGAGGGTGGCATATGTAGAGCCTTCCAGAAGGCCCGCAGATGCAAGATACGGGGAGAATCCCAACAGATTGTATCAGCATCATCAATACCAGGTAATACTAAAGCCATCTCCGGATAATGTGCAGGATCTATACCTGGGAAGCCTTAAGGCATTGGGGATCGACCCGGTAAAGCATGATATAAGGTTTGTGGAGGACAATTGGGAAGCCCCTACCCTTGGAGCCTGGGGACTTGGTTGGGAGGTCTGGCTCGACGGAATGGAGATCACCCAGTATACATACTTTCAGCAGGTAGGCAGCATAGACTGTCAGCTGGAGTCCGCCGAGCTCACCTATGGCCTGGAGAGGATAGCAATGTATATCCAGAACATCGACAATGTATTTGATATTGAATGGGTTTCCGGGATAAACTATGGAGACGTTTTTAAGGTCGCAGAATATGAGCATTCAAAATACAGCTTTGAGGAAGCGGATACAGAACTGCTTTTCAGACTTTTTGACGAATATGAGGGAGAGGCAAAAAGGCTACTTGACAAGGGCATAGTACTCCCAGCCTATGATTATGTTCTTAAATGCTCTCACACCTTTAATGTGCTTGATGCCAGAAAGGCGATAAGCGTTACAGAGAGAACAGGTTTTATAGGAAGGGTAAGGAACCTTGCAAGGCTTGTAGCCCAAGGATACCTTAAACAGAGAGAAGGAATGGGATATCCCCTTCTAAAAAAGGCCGTATTTGGAGGTGTAAAAAATGAATAAGGATCTGTTATTTGAAATAGGCACCGAGGAAATCCCTGCCGGGTATATGCCCGCAACTCTGGAAAAAGTTAAAAGTATTGCCGGTTCAATGCTTTCCGAAAACAGGATAGCATTTAGTGGGATTAAGACCTATGGCACGCCGAGGAGGATAGTGATTTTTGCAAAGGATGTTGCAGCAAAACAGGAAGACCTTGAGGAATTAGTAAAGGGGCCCTCAAAAAAAGCTGCCTACGATGAGGAGGGGAATCCCAGCAAAGCACTTCAGGGCTTTCTTAAAGGCCAGGGGGTTCAGCTTGATGAGGTGTTTTTACAGGAGCTTTCGGGAGTGCAATACGTATATTGCAAAAAGCAGAAAAAAGGACAGTCAACAAAAGAGGTTCTGAAGAAAATATTACCGGACATTCTGACTTCTATCACTTTTCCAAAATCAATGAAATGGGGGAACAAGTCCTTCAGGTTCGCAAGACCTGTCCGATGGCTGCTGCCAATGCTGGGGGACGAGCTAATTGAATTGGATAAGGATGGCATAGCATGCAGCAAATATACAAGGGGGCATAGAGTTCTGTCAGAAGGCAGCATTGAAATAAATAACACAGGGGAGTATTTTGAAAAGCTTCGGAAAGGCTATGTTATAGTAGATCAGGATGAAAGGCGCTCCATGATACTCAGGCAGTGTATGGAACTGGCCAAGGACAACGGGGGAGAGGTGCTTATGGATGAGGAGCTGCTGGAAGAGATCGTATACCTTGTGGAGTACCCTACCGCCCTTTTGGGGAGCTTTGAAGCCGGATACCTGAAGCTTCCGAAGGAGGTGGTCATTACCCCTATGAAGGAACATCAAAGATATTTTCCTTTGACAGATAAAAATAGTAAGCTTATGAATTATTTCATCACTGTAAGGAATGGGGACGACCAATACATAGGAACCGTGAGGGAAGGGAATGAGAGAGTTCTTAAGGCCAGATTGTCTGATGCTGATTTTTTCTATAATGAAGACATAAAAAATTCTCTGGAAAGCTATGTGGAGAAGTTGAAGAACGTTGTGTTTCAGGAAGCCCTGGGTACTATTTATGATAAGACCCAAAGAATAATTTCTATATCCGGATATATTGCAGAAATGATTGGCCTGAGCCCAGATTCAAGAAAACATCTATCAAGGACGGCATACCTTTGCAAAGCAGACCTTGTAACCAATATGGTTAAAGAATTTGATGAGCTTCAAGGAATAATGGGAAGGGAATATGCACTGATTCAAGGAGAGGGAGCCGAAGTAGCAAATGCAATATCGGAGCACTATCTGCCAAGGTATGCAGGAGATTCCACTCCTGCGACTCTGAACGGATCGGTACTTAGCATATCCGATAAAATCGATACAGTGTGCGGGTGCTTTGCAATAGGAATACAGCCAACCGGTTCTCAAGACCCCTATGCATTAAGAAGGCAGGCAATAGGGATCAATTCCATAATACTTGACGATAAAATGCATATTGGATTGTCTAAGCTTTTAGATGTTTCCCTGGCCCCCTTTGAGGAAAGACATATATTGAAGGGAGATAAAACAACGATAAAGAAGGGTATTGTTGAGTTTTTCAGGCAGAGGTTCAGGAACATCATGACAGACAGGGGCTTTGAATACGATGTTATCGATGCAGTGACAAGTACCGGTTTTAACGATATATATGAATCGTATCTGAAGATACTCGAGCTTTCAAAATGGAAATACAAAAGCGAATTCTCGAGCATATTGGGGTCTTTCAATAGGGTATCCAATTTGGCATCCAAAGCAGAGAGCTCGGGGGTCAATCTGGAGCTTTTCACCGAGGAAGCTGAGCTGGAACTTCTGCAAGCCTTTAAAAAAATAAGAGGGGAATTTGAAAACCATGCGGACAACAGGGAATACGGAGAGGCGCTAAGGCTTATAATAACACTGATAAAGCCGATAGACGATTTCTTTGACAACATAATGGTGATGGTTGAAGATGCGGATATAAGGAACAATAGGCTGGGATTGTTGAAAAGCATTGCAGATATGATGAACCGAATTGCTGACTTGGGGTTAATAATGATAAATAAGTCCTAGAGATAGATAAATTTTTCTATTGTAGCAGCAGGTACTTTGTGATAATATTTATTGTATGTTGATTTTATGGAATAATATGCATTCCTATACATTTAGGGATAGACATCAGTCAATAATACCTAGATATCCTAAGAGGATTTGAACGCCGTAAACAAGCAAGCAGGCGGAGGAAGGGTAGTGGGAGAACAGAGAGCAAAGTATATTCCTAGCAGAATTTGGAGCAAATGACTTCGAATGCGGATAATTGTGATAAAGATTAATTTTATACTTTAATATAAGGGAGGCAAAAATATGATAAAATACGTTTATAACTTTAATGAAGGAAAGGCTTCAATGAAGGATCTACTGGGAGGCAAAGGTGCCAATCTGGCCGAAATGAGCAATATTGGGCTGCCGGTACCTCAGGGATTCACAATAACGACCGAAGCCTGTAATGAGTACTATAACAGGGAAGAAAAAATCTGGGATGAGCTTAACGAAGAGATATTTACAAAGCTGAAAGAGCTTGAGGCAAAAACCGGCAAGACTTTTGGAGGCGGAAGCAACCCTTTGCTTGTGTCGGTTAGATCAGGTGCTAAGTTTTCAATGCCCGGTATGATGGATACAATACTCAACCTTGGATTGAATGATGAGGTTGTAAAGACCGTAAGGGATATCAGCAACAATGAAAGATTTGCAATGGATAGCTACAGAAGGTTCATCCAGATGTTCAGCGATGTTGTAATGGAGATACCAAAATCAAAGTTCGAAAGGGTACTTGATGATATAAAGGAAGAAAAGGGCGCAAAGTTCGATACTGACCTTACAGCTTCCGACCTGAAGGAAGTAGTGGAAACGTTCAAGAGCATCTACAAAACCGAAAAGGGTGAGGATTTTCCGCAGGATCCGAAGGATCAGCTGCTCCTTGCGGTAACGGCGGTATTTAGATCCTGGAACAATGAAAGAGCTATAATATACAGAGCAATGAATAACATACCGGGGAATTTAGGTACAGCTGTCAATGTACAGTCAATGGTATTTGGTAATATGGGAAATGATTGCGGGACGGGTGTGGCCTTCACTAGAAATCCGGCTACAGGGGAGAAGAAGATATTCGGAGAGTTCCTTATGAATGCACAGGGAGAAGACGTTGTTGCCGGAATAAGGACACCTCAGACAATAGAAAAACTCGGAGAAATAAATCAGGAGGTCTATGATCAATTTATCAGTGTTGCCAATCTTCTTGAAAATCACTACAGAGATATGCAGGATATAGAGTTTACTATCGAAAAGGGCAAGCTTTTCATGCTTCAGACCAGAAACGGCAAAAGAACGGCTGCCGCAGCACTGAGAGTTGCAGTTGAGCTTGTTGAGGAAGGCAAGATAACCAAGGAAGAAGCAGTGATGAGAGTGGAGCCGTCACAGTTTGACCAGCTGCTGCACCCTAACTTTGATACAGATGCGCTCAAAAAGGCAGCCCCTATAGCAAAGGGACTTCCGGCATCTCCGGGAGCTGCTTCCGGGAAGGTATATTTCACAGCGGCTGACGCAGTTGAGGCATCAAAAAATGGCGAAAAGGTAATACTTGTAAGACTGGAAACATCCCCCGAGGATATTGAGGGAATGGACAAAGCGAAAGGTATTTTAACGGCAAGAGGCGGGATGACTTCTCATGCCGCTGTTGTGGCAAGAGGTATGGGAAAATGCTGTGTGGCTGGGTGTGAAAGCTTAAAGGTCAGCGAAGAATCGAAGCAGTTTGTGGCAAACGGCAAGACATACAAAGAAGGAGACTTCATATCCCTGAACGGAAGCACCGGTTATGTTTATGAGGGAGTTATTCCCACAAAAGAACCTGAAATGTCAGGACATTTCGGAACCCTTATGGCATGGGCCGATTCTATAAGAAAGCTTAAGGTGAGAACTAATGCGGATACACCAAAGGATGCACACCATGCTGTTGATTTCGGAGCAGAAGGAATAGGTCTTTGCCGTACAGAGCATATGTTCTTCAGTGAAGACAGAATAGCAGCTGTAAGGGAAATGATTATATCTGAAACAGTGGAGGAAAGAAAAGTTGCTCTGGCAAAGCTTCTTCCTATGCAGAGGGAAGACTTTGTCGGAATATTTGAAGCTATGGGAGAAAGACCGGTTACTATAAGGCTTCTAGATCCGCCGTTGCACGAATTCCTTCCCCATGTTGATGAAGAAATCAAAGAACTTGCAAAGACAATGGGTGTCGGGTTTGAAAAGCTTAAAGCAAGGGTGGAAGGACTTCGTGAGTTCAATCCAATGCTGGGGCACAGGGGCTGCCGACTTGCGGTTACTTATCCTGAGTTAGCTGAAATGCAAGCCAGAGCAATAATTGAAGCTGCAGTTGAAGTCAAAAAGAATAAGGGTATAGATGTTCATCCTGAAATAATGATACCATTGGTAGGAGTAGATAATGAACTTACAAATATTGAAAAGGTAGTTAGAGAAGCAGCAGATAAGGTTATTGCTGAATCCGGCATGAAGCTTGACTATTTGTATGGTACAATGATTGAAGTGCCGAGAGGCGCTATTACAGCCGATGAAATTGCACAGTCAGCCGAATTTTTCTCCTTTGGTACAAACGACCTTACACAGATGGTCTATGGTTTTTCAAGGGATGATGCAGGCAAATTTATAGAGGAATACTTGAAAAAAGGCATATTTGATCAGGATCCTTTCCAAACACTAGATCAAAATGGTGTTGGGAAGCTGATGAAAATTGCGGTAGACCTTGGCAGGAAGACCAGACCGAATATAAAGCTGGGTATCTGCGGAGAACATGGAGGCGATCCCGCATCCGTTGAATTCTGCCATCACATTGGGCTCAACTATGTATCCTGCTCACCTTTCAGGGTACCGATAGCAAGACTGGCAGCAGCCCAGGCAGTGATAAAGGATAAGATGGGGGATTATAGCCAGAAGTAGATGGTGAAGGGTACTGACCACATTTCTAAGGGTCAGTACCCTTCTTTGTTTATGGGCTTTACAACTCCGACCATACAAAGTTCTTCTGTCAGGATACTTCAGCTTTTGTATCGTTTCCGTAAGGGATTCGTATTGATTATAAGGTTCCAATGCAGCCTCTATCTCTGCTTTCGGATACATTTTTCTCAAGCTCCTTACGAAGCTCTAAGAGAGTCTAACTTTTTGCCCACACCTCCCAAGTGTGCAAAATTTCAAGTAATGTGTTATTTGCACATTAACATTTCATGATTAAGGCATATAATTGCTAAAAATGCATTAAAAAATATCACGTATGGTTTAATATGGCAATTTATCAACACACTAATTGAAATTTTGCACAAACAAATTCTTGCATGCAAGAAGATTATCCTGGAAAAGGTGTATATGAGGCAAATGGATTGAGGCAAATGGATTGAATATCAACAGCGAATTAGGATATTATAGGATAATATACTTGAAAATGTATATATTCTGCAATATAATTATGATATGAAAGCATATTTGAGTTATATTTCGGCCGTTTCCTTTTGGAATATTCCATATATTGAAAGTGTACTTGGTTCTTATAGTGATGAGATAGGCAGGTTACATTATACTGTTTCGCAGAAAAATGAAAGATATTATAAAAAAGATAGAATAATTCATTTGTGCGAACTTGCCCTGCCCGATAATGCAGTGGTGTCAAAGAATGGTACAATGGTTGCATCACCGGAGTTGGTATTTCTTCAATTTGCATCCAAATTAGATATCCATAGGCTTATACTGCTTGGATTACAGCTTTGTTCACATCCACCAGGTAAGCCTTCAAAGGCAATTACAACAAAGCAAAAAATTGATGTTTTTCTCACAAAAACCCATGGCCACCGTGGACACCGAAAGGCTTTGCGAGCACTGAAATACATAAAGAACGGTTCAGCATCTGTCATGGAGTCAATAGCTTATATGATTTTGACTTTGCCATATACCTTGGGCGGTTACGAACTTGATGGTGCTGTTTTTAACCATGAGATCAAGCTCAAGGAGGAAGTCGCCAAACGCTTTGGTCAAAAGCGGTGCTTTATTGACTTGTATTATAAGTCAGTAAAGTTGGCCATTGAATATGAGAGCTTTGCATTTCACAGCAGTCCATCGGAGCAGGGAAAAGATGTAATTAGGGCTGCAATTCTTGAGAGACAAGGGGTTCATGTGATGCACTTCAATACTATTCAACTGTATGATAAGGATGCGTGTATGGATTTTGCTTTCAATCTTGCGTCCCGAATTGGAAAACGAATACAAATACGTACAAAGGAGTTTGAACGCATGCATACACTTCTCCGAACATTGCTGCCGGTCAGTAAGCCAGTCATCAAGTCAGACAAAGGCTTCAAATAGATATTCATAAATATTGAATGTGCCAAAGTATATGCATTATAATACTAAGCTTCAGGTGCGAATCCAATGAAATCCAGGAAAATGTTGACAGCTATTATATGCAATACTACAGTAATGAATGAATAATAAAAAGATTCATTCATTACTGTTCTCTGATAATGAATATGTTGGAGAATGAGGAGGAAGTGGAGCATGAAAAAGCTGCTGGCGGTAATCGGAACTGAAAGTAAAGCAAATACTTTTAGGGCGGTAGATGAGTTTGCAAGAAATCTGAAATCGCTGGGCGAAATCGAAATAGAAATGCTTTTTTAAACGATCTGAACCTTTGGTTTTGTTGCGGATGCAAACTTTGTTTTGATCAAGGGGAGGAAAATTGCCCTCATAAGGACGACAGAGACTTGGTGCTAAGAAAATTCGATGAAGAAGACGGTGTAATTTTTGCGGCTGCTAGCTATGCCTATCAGATACCTGCACGGATGAAAAATTTATTTGATCGGCTCGCTTTTTTGTTCCATTGGCCGTGTTTTTTCGGTAAGATTTGCACTGCGATATTGACGCGTGGTGTGCCGGTTGCAGGTGAAGTTCGCAAGTATATGGAGACGAGCGGCGAAAATACGGGGTTTAGTGTTGTCAAAGGCTGTTCATTGTGGACGCTTGTCGGCGACGGCGGCAAAATGAGCGATAAGCAAATAAGACAATTCAATGCGCGCGTAAAGAGAGCCGCACAAAGGTTTTATAAGGCTCTAACATGCAGGAAACCCAGAAAACCTTCACTTTTTAGGTTTATGATGTTCCGGGCTAACCGCTCGGGTCTCCAACCTGCGGTTTATCGTGGGTATGATTATTATTACTTTGAAAATAAGGGCTGGTTTACATCAGATTATTATTTCGATGTGAAAATCGGTATGAGAGAAAAGCTTTTAGGACATCTTTTCGACCTATTGGGAAAATTAATCGGGAAAAATGTATAGGGGGTTTAAATATGTGATGGAAAAAAAAGAAAGAATCAAGGAATGTGCAAAAAAATATTTGCGGAAAAGGGATTTAAGAGCACCGGCGTTTCGGATATAACAAAAGCTGCTGGTATCGCCGCAGGTACTTTTTATCTTTATTATCCTTCAAAGGACGCCCTTTTTATGGAAATTTACCTGGCAGAAAACTTGAA
>CAYURW010000037.1:0-23303 GCA_964447145.1 uncultured Clostridiaceae bacterium | reverse complement strand
TTTACATGGGGTTTGGTCCTTTCATATTTTGCCTTTGCCATTTCATTTTCCTCCTCTTCTATGTTAAAATTATGAGTTGCGTAATAGTATAAGCTCTAATACCATAACGAATACAGTAAAATATACTGATATCAGTATGTTCCTTATTGACGAATCACAGATGCATAATTAAAAAGTCCAGCAAACTTACCCGTGTGTGTCTCGAAAATTGATGGAGCTCACGAGCGGGCTTGAACCGCTGAACCTCTTCCTTACCAAGGAAGTGCTCTACCTACTGAGCTACGTGAGCATATATATTATTATGGAGCGGGCAACGGGAATCGAACCCGCATAGCCAGCTTGGGAAGCTGGTATTCTGCCACTGAACTATGCCCGCAAATGGTGGAGAGAGATGGATTCGAACCATCGAAGTCTGAGACAACAGATTTACAGTCTGCCCCCTTTGGCCTCTCGGGAACCTCTCCGTACAATATGGTATTATAAAGCTATTTCGCTGTTTTGTCAATATAGTTAAGGTTTCCGAAATATTCTAATTAATTGCATAAAATTATTACTTTTGGTTTAATATTTACATGAGAGTCAAATTAACTCCTTGAAAAAAGTAACATTACAAAAAATAAATAGCTAACATCAAGGTTAAATGAATTGCCGCAATTGAACATATGCGGATTATTTCATATATCCTGAGCTAAATATTATAGGAGGTATCTAAATGATTAAGAAAAAAACAATAGTCGACTTCTATGAAATGAAAAAAAAGAATGAAAAGGTTGCCTGGATCACGGCCTATGATTTTCCAATGGCTTCTTTTGTAGAAGAGGCAGGGATGGACATGATCCTTGTGGGCGATTCTCTTGGAATGGTGGTACTGGGATACCAGGGAACAATACCGGTTACAATGGATGATTGCATATCCCATTGTCAAGCAGTCAGAAGGGGAGCGCCAAATACTTTCTGCATAGGAGATATGCCTTTTGGCTCCTATCAGATATCCGATGAGGATGCTGTCTTTAATGCATGCCGTTTCCTAAAGGAAGCCGATATGGATGCTATAAAACTGGAAGGCGGCATGAGAGTATTAAGCAGGATTAAAGCAATCAGCGATGCAGGAATAGTAGTCTTTGGCCATATAGGTTTGACACCCCAGAGTTCGGGGCAATTAGGGGGCTTCAAGGCACAGGGCAGAACTGTAGAAAGCGCCAGGGAGCTTATTAAAGATGCAATTGCAATTCAGGAAGCCGGAGCCAGGGCGCTTCTGTTGGAGGCAGTTCCCCCTGAGCTTACGGAGTATATTACAAAAAAAATAAGCATACCGGTCTATTCAATTGGTGCAGGGCTTCCCTGCGACGGACAGTTAATCATATGCGGGGATATGCTGGGATTGTTCCAGGCATTTACACCGAAATTTGTCAAAAAATATGCAAATGTAGCTGAAATAATAACAAATGCATTCAAAGACTACATCGAAGATGTCAGGGGAGAAAAATTCCCGGAGGATAAGCATGTGTATCATGCAATTGACAGTAAGGAAGCTTTTGAAGCTTTATTCAAAGAATTTGAATAATGACCGGATAAATTGCTCTGTATTATTAAGCAGATGGAATTCTGCTACTCGGCTTTGCTATAAAGGAAAATAAAAAGAACCTTAAAGGTTCTTTTTATATATCCTTAATTTCTAAATATTTCTCAAGCTTTCGTTTTACCCTTTGGAGGGCATTATCGATAGATTTCACATGCCTGTCCAAGTCAGAGGCAATCTCCTGATAGGATTTCCCCTGAAGATATGACATAAGCACCTCAAGCTCCAAATCGCTCAATATTTCACCAATTTTGGACTCGATAGAAACAAGCTCTTCTCTGCTAATTATCAGCTCTTCCGGATCCGTAATCCTTGTGGCAGTAAGTATATCCAGAAGCGTCCTGTCCGATTCTTCGTCATAAATCGGTTTGTTTAGGGAGATATATGAGTTAAGCGGAATATGCTTTTGCCTTGTCGCAGTCTTAATAGCTGTAATTATTTGCCTTGTTATACAAAGCTCAGCAAAGGCCCTGAAAGAAGATAGCTTGTCATTCCGAAAATCCCTTATCGCCTTATATAACCCAATCATGCCTTCCTGCACTATATCTTCTTTGTCGGCGCCAATCAGAAAGTAGGACCTGGCTTTTGCCCTGACAAAATTTTTGTACTTATTTATTATGTACTCAAGAGATGATATATTCCCTTCTCTGGCATAGAGTACAACTTCTTCGTCCATCATACTATCAAAGCTTTGAATCAATTCCTTTTCTGCATTAGCTTCCAATTTATCGCCTCCAAACCCATAGTAATGGCAATAACTCCGCCGTACTTAGAAAAAATTGGCATATTTTGTAGACATAAAAACCCACAATGTTATTATACATACTCGCAAGGCTTAAGTCAAGCTCTGTTCACATTCTTTCCGGCTTCGAGCTCATTTCCATAATATCCATAGCAGCTCGCCCTATATAATATTTGTTTTTTATAACGAACGCTGCTTTTGAATCTCAAATAGTATTATAGCGGCAGAAACGGCTGCATTCAAAGATGAGATTTTTCCTTTCATGGGAATACTTACAAGAAGGTCGCAGTTTTCTTTGACCAGACGGCTTAGGCCTTCACCTTCGCTGCCTATTATCAATGCCAGAGGTCCCTTCATATCCTTTTTGTAATATGTTTCTCCCTTCATTTCAGCACCTGCAATCCATAAGCCTTCCTTTTTCAAATACTCCATTGTTTGATTTATATTGGTGACCTTTGCTACAGGTACATATTCTATTGCTCCTGCAGAAATTTTTGCCACTGCAGGGGTAAGCCCTACGGCTCTCCTCTTGGGTATTATTACTCCGTGAACTCCCGCTGCATCAGCTGTACGCAGTATTGATCCTAAATTATTGTTGTCTGTTATTTCATCCAGTATAACAACAAATGGATCTTCCCCCTTGTCTCTTGCAGCTTTTATAATATCCTCCACTTCGCTGTATTTGTATAATGCCGCCGATGCAATGACTCCCTGGTGATTTCCGGTTCCAGAAAGACCGTCCAATTTTGCTTTGTCTACCTCTTTTATGAGTATCCTCTTTTCTTTGGCAATAGCAATTATTTGCCTTATGGATCCCTCTCCCCCTCCCTTTTGCACGAAAAGCTTATCGATTTCTCTTCCGGATTTCAATGCTTCAAGTACAGGGTTCCTTCCTTCTATAAGATTAATGTCGTCGTTGTCTTCATATTCCTGTCTGCCCCCTCCCCGGGTCATATCCTTTTGCGAAAATTTCTGCCTCTCCGGAGATATGCCCTTCTGGAAAGCTCCTTGCCCTCCACGGGGCTTATCCTTCTGGAAAGCTCCCTGCCCTCCACGGGGCTTATCCTTTTCGTATGTACTTCCCTTACTATATGGTTTCTCCGGGCCCTTTCCTTTCTTGTTATCTCCCGAATATCTCCCTTTGGACTTATTCCCCCAATATTCACCCGCTCCTGATGTCTTGGAATTTTCAGGTTTCTCTGTCTTTCCGGTATTTCTATTAAATGCCATAATTCTCATCCCATCCCTTTGACGGTTTATTTTTGACTTTAATGCCGTATATGAACTGTGCAAAATACTCACCTTTATTTATTATCTGCAATTCCGCCATAATAATTTACTTTTTTTTGTATACAGTAAATTTATAATTTATATCCTTGTACATCCGGGAATCGCTTTCCGATACCAACTCCCAGGACTCATCCCTGTCCAAATCAGTGAAAAATTTATCTGCGTTAAATTTGTGCTCTACCTTTGTTATGTATGCCTCCGTGCAAAATGGCAGCAGCTGTTTATACACTAATTCCCCACCGATTACAAAAACGTCCTCTGCTTTGTATTCTTTTATTTCATCAAAAATATCATTTAAGGAATGGCATATCGAGATCCTGCCATCCCCATAGCCTTCCTTTCTGCTAAGCACTATATTCCTCCTGCCTTTCAGGGGCTCCCCGCCGGGTAATGATTCAAATGTTTCCCGCCCCATAATAACGACCTTGCCAAGGGTCATTTCCTTAAAATAATTCATATCCTCGGGGATCTTTATCAACAGATTGCCCTTATGCCCAATCCCCCAGTTTGAATCTACAGCAACAATGGCTTTCATACACTCACCCCTTCTAAATGGCTACAGGTATATCCCTGATCTGTAGTCCGCTTTGGTACCCTTCCAACACAAAATCCTCCGCCTTAAAATCATAAAAATCCTTTATGTCCGGATTTATCAGAAGCTTTGGAGCCGGATACGGGGGCCTGCAAATTAGTTCTTCGACCAGAGGAATATGCCTGTCGTAAATATGCGCATCGGCAATTACATGAACAAATTCCCCGGCCTCAAGATCACATACCTGCGCCAGCATATGAAGAAGGATCGAGTACTGACTCACATTCCAATTGTTTGCCACAAGAACGTCCTGAGATCTCTGGTTAAGTATCCCGTTAAGCTTCCTGCCGGTAACATTGAAGGTCATGCTGTAGGCACAGGGGTACAAGTGCATTTCAGATAAGTCGCTGAAGTTATATATGTTGGTCAGGATTCGCCTGCTGTAGGGGTTGTTTTTTAGATCATACAGGACTCGGTCAACCTGGTCGAATTCCCCTTCAGGATACTTATGCTTGATCCCAAGTTGATATCCATATGCTTTTCCGATTGAACCGTCTTCGTCTGCCCAGCTGTCCCAAATATGGCTTTTGAGGTGTTTAATATTGTTTGATTTCTTCTGCCATATCCAAAGAAGCTCATCGATTGCCGCCTTTAGGTTTGTCGGTCTTAGTGTAAGTATTGGAAATTCTTCCCCAAGGTCATACCTGTTAACGACGCAAAACCTCTTGACCGTATGGGCGGGAATCCCGTCGCTCCATTTGGCCCTCACGGTTTTACCTTCCGATGAAATACCGTTCTCTAAGATATCCTTGCACATTTCAATAAATATGGTATCAGCCTTACTCAAAACAATACACCTCACTATTTCATAAAAAATTAATTTCAATGAGCACTTGCGCAAATTGTGCAACAAAACGCAGGCGCTTCATCAACTTCCTATGTATTTTGCCTATATATTTCTATTGCTGCATCCCCGTCTTTACATCTACTATCATGCTAATTACCTCCATCAGCCTGTCAATTTGCCCGGTGAGATACAAAAATCCTATCAGGGCTTCAAAGCCGGTGGCATGCCTATAATCTAAAATTTCCGCATTTTTGGGCACGGTAGAGGATTTTGTATTTCTTCCCCTTCGCACAATATCCTGCTCTTCAGGGGTCAGCTGTTCATTTATTTTGCTGAGAATATCAGCCTGAGCTTTAGCTTTCACAAATTCTATCGACATTTTGTGCAGCTTTGCTACCTGCCCATGGCCTCCGGATATAAGCAGGGTCCTGACAAAGGTGTCATAGACCGAATCTCCGATATATGCAAGGACAAGGGGGTTAAGCATCTTTATATCAGACATGGGGAGGCTGCCGACCTTTATCATTATTTGGTGCAGCTCCTTCAGCAGTCTTTTGTAATTTTCATTCAAATAATCGTTTTTCATCTAATCCCACCGTGTTCTCAAATCCATCAGCTCACAGCCGGTAAACAAATCAGGTGTACCCTCTAATTTATATGTTCAATCCTCTCTTGAGGCAGCTGTCTCCGAAGGGTCAAAATATTCCTCATCTCCCAGAAGCAGCTCAGAGTCTTCCGCCGGCAGTTCCTGTACATTTTTCAGCCTCCTGCCTATACTTCTGGATTTTCTAGCAGCGTTCTCAATGGTGTTGCTTGCCTCCTGGAGCTTCTTTTGTGTCTTGTCCAAAATATCCCCAAACTTATCAAACTCGGCCTTAACTGCTCCAAGAAGGTTCCATACCTCACCGGAGCGTTTTTCTATTGTAAGGGTTCTAAAACCCATTTGGAGACTATTTAGAAGGGCTACCAGGTTTGTAGGGCCGGCAACCACTACCCTATACTCATTCTGGAGGCAATCGCAAAGCCCGGGCCTCCTCAGCACCTCTGCATACAGCCCTTCTGTCGGCAGAAACATTATCCCAAAATCAGTGGTCCCCGGAGGGCTTAAATATTTATTCCTTATATATTTTGCCGAATCCTTTATATTGTATTCCAATGCCTTTGCCGCTTCCTCCGCTTTAAGGGAGTCCCCCTGTTCCTGAGCATCTATAAGCCTTCTGTAGTCTTCCTGGGGAAACTTTGAATCAATGGGCAGCCAGACTGCTTCCCCACCTATCCCATCTCTTCCCGGAAGCTTGATTGCATATTCAACTCTCTCATTTGAATTTTTCTTTGTAGCAACATTTTTTGCATACTGCTCCGAAGTCAATATCTGTTCAAGGATGGCTCCCAGCTGTATTTCTCCCCAGGTCCCCCTCGTCTTTACATTTGTAAGGACTTTTTTTAGATCCCCTACACCGGTTGCCAGGGTCTGCATTTCCCCCAGTCCCTTATGTACCGCTTCCAGTCTTTCGCTTACAAGCCTGAAGGATTCCCCGAGCCTTTGCTCCAGCGTAGAATTAAGCTTCTCGTCCACTGTCGCCCTCATCTGCTCCAGCTTCTTACTGTTGTCCTCCTGCAGGTATTTCAGTTTTGCCTCTATTGTCTCCCGCATTGCTTCCAGTTTGTACTCGTTTGACTGTGCAAGATTCGCAAGCTGCTGGGAGAATATATCCAGCTGGCTTCGCTGCAATGCTGATGTTTCCGACATTTGAGATGCGATTATACCATTGAAGGTCTTTATTGAACCTGCGAGCTCTTCTCTGTTTCGAAGCATCTCATCCATAATCGTCCTGTTCAGCCTGTCCATATCCTTTTCCATGGATACAAGGCAGGTCTCAAGCTTAATGATCCTACCTTGCGGACTGGTTTTCATAATGATTATCAATATGATCAGATTTGTAATGAGGAGGCCGGAAATAATGTACAATAGAATATCAAACATAGCTTTTATCCTTCATAGTTCTTTTCCTTTTGATCGGGTTTTATGCCCTTTTCCACTTTACTCCCCCGGGGGTGTCTTCAAGTATTATTCCCTCCGCCTTAAGCTCATCTCTGATCTTATCGGCCAGTGCCCAATTTTTCTCTTTCCTTGCCTTCTGCCTTTCTTCAATAAGCTTTTCAATCTCAGAGTCCAGGCATTCTTCTTTTTTGTACAACAAACCGATTACTCCCGTAAGCTCCATAAGCATATCATAAGAAGCCCTGACCAGTTCCTTGGGAGATTCCGCCTTTATGTTGGAGTTAATATCCCTAACCATGTCAAAAATAGCGGCTAATCCGTCAGCAGTATTCAAATCGTCATCCATAGCCTTATTAAAACTGTCCTTATATTTAAGAAGAGTCTCTGAATAGCCCTTTTCTTCATCCCTAAGAGGCCTCTCCTCTGCCTTATCCATAAGGTATTCAAGATTATTCTTCGCATTGTACAGCCTTTCAAGAGCATTCCCGGACTGATCCAGAAGCTCACCGCTGAAATTCAAGGGGCTCCTGTAATGGGCTGAAATCATAAAAAGCCTGAAAATTTCGGGGTCATACTTTTCAGTAATATCCCTTACGGTAAAAAAGTTGTTAAGAGACTTGGACATTTTCTCATTGTTGATATTAAGGAATGCATTATGCAGCCAGTATCTGGCAAAAGGCTTTCCCGTCGCTCCTTCGCTCTGGGCAACCTCATTCTCATGATGGGGAAATATCAGATCCTGTCCCCCTGAATGGATATCTATAGTTTCCCCAAGATATTTCATTGACATTGCGGAGCATTCAATATGCCATCCCGGCCTTCCCATTCCCCAGGGGCTTTCCCACGAGGGCTCCCCGGGCTTCTGTCCCTTCCACAGAACAAAATCCAGAGGGTTGTTCTTGACTTCGTTAATATCTACCCTGGCCCCTGCCTCCAGTTCCTCAAGGTTCTGCCCGGAGAGCTTTCCATACCCGGCAAACTTTTCAGTATTATAGTATACATCTCCGCCGGCTGCATAAGTAAGGCCGTTTGCTTCCAGCCTCTTAATGATCTCAATTATCTCATTAATGTGCTCCGTGACCCTTGGGTGGTGATCAGCCCTCTTTATATTAAGCGCCTCGGCATCCTTAAAATATTCACCTATATATTTGTCGGACACCTCTTTTTCTGTCATTCCCTCATCCTTTGCCCTTTTTATTATTTTGTCGTCAACATCTGTAAAGTTTTGAACAAAGGTTACCTTATACCCTCTGTACTCCAGGTATCTCCTCAAAATATCAAATATTATAAAAGGCCTTGCATTTCCGATATGGAAAAAATTGTAGACCGTCGGCCCACAGGAGTACATTTTTATTTCTCCAGGCACCAGCGGCCGGAACTCTTCCTTTCTCCTTGTCAATGTATTATATAATCTCATTTATCGCACCTCCCATATGTGGCTATCATGCATTATTGCCCTTTCATGGCCGTATATCGCCTATATTTCATTCTCCCCTCATATATGTATGCTTCTTCTTCAATACTCCTTCCTCTGCGAGCCAGTACAATATACCCCTCCTCGCAAACCGGGTTCTTCCTCACATACAAAAAGGGTGAGCTTTTTAATGTCTCCGAATATTCATATCTTATTTCATTATATCTGATGATATCGGGGTATTCCGTTTCTTTTTGGGGCATTGTTGATTTTAGAACGTAAAAAGCGACAATTATGATAATAATTGAAATAAAGGTGAATTTATTGCCACTGCTTTTTCTCCTAAACATAAACATGCTTTTGCACCATTCCTTCCGGCAGACAGAATATGGCCCCCTATTTGTATATGCATGCTGTCGAATAGGCGGCGATCCCCCGGCCCCTGCCGACAAAGCCCAAGCCCTCAGTAGTGGTTGCCTTGATTCCTATGCGATCCCCGTCAAGCTGCAACACCTCTGCAATGTTTGTTTTCATATTTTCTATATAGGGCTGAAGCTTGGGATTCTGCGCCGATATAACACTGTCGATATTTGCAATTCCATATCCCTTTCCCGTAAGGATGCCCCTTACTTTTTTTAATAGAATAAGGCTTGATATATCTTTGTATTCTATATCCCCATCCGGGAATTGATGTCCTATGTCCGGCTCTCCGCAGGCGCCCAGAAGAGCATCCATGATTGAATGAACAAGGGCGTCCGCATCCGAATGCCCAAGAAGGCCTTTATTATAGGGAATCTCAACCCCTCCGAGTATGAGTTTCCTTCCTTCTGTGAGCTTATGTACATCATAGCCGTTTCCGACTCTGAATTCGGGCATTTTAACACCCCCCGCCATTATGGCGCCTTTGCTCATTATTGTTTCGGCAATTATCATATCTTCCGGAGTCGTAACCTTAATATTCTCATAACTGCCTTCCACCATTCTGACCTTTATCCCGATACGCTCAGCAAGAAATGCATCATCAGTGCCTAATATACCTTCCTCAATAGCCCTTCTATGGGCTCTTTTGATAATATCCACACTAAATGCCTGAGGTGTCTGCGTGATCCACACTTTTCCCCGTTCAGGGGTTAATTGGACAAAACCCTCTCCATCAAGCAGCTTGATTGTTTCCTTTGCCGGCACCCCCACTGATGCAGCCCCGTAAACTACAGCCTCAGCTATGCACTTTTCAATGATATCTGATGTCACTAAAGGCCTGGCCCCATCGTGAATAACTACTATGCCGCAATCCTCTCCAAGCTCCCTGATGCAGTTGAAAACTGACTGCTGGCGCTCTCTGCCACCGCATACCAACTTGTCCACTTTATCAAAGTCATAGGCATCAAGTATCTGCTCCTTGCATTGGCGAAGCTCCCCCTCCCCTACCGCAAGAATTATACTATCTATTGACTTGCAGTTATTAAATGTCTCAAGGGTCTGTGCCAGAAGCGGCTTATCATTAAGATTCATAAACTGCTTGTTCATCGCTGCATTCATTCTGGTACCCTTCCCTGCTGCAAGTATGATTGCTGTGTTCATGATCCGCATCATCATCCCCAATAATTATAAATACCCTAAGCAAACCGGAGAGCCTACTTAGGGTATAACTCCTACGATACTTTATCTTCAACCGACTTTGGCTTGACAAATATCATCCTTCCGGCGGCAGTCTGAAGAACACTTGTTACTATTACTTCAATAGTCTCTCCGATAAAACGTTTCCCTCCGTCGACAACTATCATAGTCCCATCGTCGAGATATGCTATTCCCTGACCAAACTCCTTGCCATCCTTGATAACCTGCACCACCATTTCTTCCCCGGGTAGAACAACAGGCTTCACTGCATTTGCCAGCTCATTGATGTTAAGAACCGGAACCCTCTGGAATTCAGCAACTTTGTTCAGGTTATAATCGTTGGTTATTACTTTGCCGCCCATAAACTGTGCAAGTTTTAAAAGTTTTGTGTCAACCTCGGACAGCTCTTCAAAATCTTTTTCGACGATCTCTACGCTGATATCAAGTTCCTTTTGGATCCTGTTCAATATATCCAGGCCTCTGCGCCCTCTGTTTCTTTTCAATGCATCGGATGAATCGGCAATATGCCTCAGCTCCTCAAGGACAAACGCAGGTATTATTAGGGGTCCCTCAATAAAACCAGTCTTGCAGATGTCTGCGATCCTTCCGTCTATAATAACACTGGTATCCAGAATTTTGGGTTGTACTATGTTTTCCGCCTTTGCGGTATTTTTGTCTTTATCCTTTTGAGCCAGCCTCTTCCAAGGAAGAAGCAGGGCCAAGATATCTTCTCTTTTTTTGCTTGATATGCTCACACCGAGATACCCAAGAAGCAAATATACCATTATTGATAATAAAGTGCCCAGCCATGCAAAAGGTATGAGCTTTATCGGGCCGCTGCTGATAAGATAAGCAATTACAAGGCCGATTATTAGTCCGGTAGCACCAACCAGCATCTCGCCGGCGGGAATTTTTTGAAGCATTCCTTCAACCTTCGTGGTAGACTTCTTACCTAAATTGATAAGCCAGGAAGATATAAAATAAAATATAATTCCGCCAATAGCCCCACTGAGTAGAATTAAGACAATAGAATTGGAACCCGAAAAATCAATGCCAAACAGCTGTATAACCCCAAAATAATTTGTAAGCAGGTATGCTGCCTCAGAACCAATGGCAGCTCCCAAAACCATTAGCACCCAAACGATAATTTTTCTCATATGAAAATTCACCTCCTTTTATTAAGTATACCCAGTTTGATGCTTTTTAAGCAATTGTAAACCAATTATATTATATCAAATATAACCGCATTAAAGAATAACAATTCCTGATTAATTTAATTAAATTTGTATTACGTTGATTGAAAAAGGAATTTATATTATGTTGTAGCTCTTAATATCTGATACCCTCCAATTTAACGATCACTTAATAATATTTTGCAGTAGCAGTACCATATTCTCATAGGGTTCGTCCAGTACAAGCATAAGCTCGCTGATCAATAGCTGTCCCGCATTTTCAAGCATTTTCTTCTCCCCAGTGGAAAGCTTTTTTTCGCGATCTGCTGCTGTGAGGTTTTTCACAAGCTCTGATATTTCAAAAATATCCCCTTTCTTTATTTTCGCTTCATTTTCGCGGAATCTAACGCCCCAATTCTTACACATTAAGCCTGTCTCACCCGACAGTATATTATATATATCGTCAATTTTTCCTTTAGACGTTACATGCCTTATTCCATGGTTCTCAGTCTTGTCAATAGGCACCATTACACTCATATCCGTTAACGCAATCCTGATAACGTAATATTTGAACTTTTCACCGAGAACTTCCTTTTCCTCTATGCCTTCAATTATTCCTGCCCCGTGTCGGGGATAAAAAACTTTATCGCCTATATTAAACATTAATTTACCTCCAATCGGATTACATATTTTGCGAAAACTATTTTACATTACAATTCAATTTTGTTTTGATTTCCATAATTTTCTGCTTGCAATAGAATGTCCCACTGCAATAATAAATTGACTTTGGAATTCCTTATATTTATAATGAATATAGAACAAAGTTGAATCTTATATCTATATCAATTTTGTACTACATTTTATGTTTACTTTAGTATAGGAGTGATACCTAATGAAAGATTTGCTGTACGATCACTTCCAGGACAGTGTCGGCGAACTCCTGGTCCGCCACAAAAGCATTCTTGATATCCTTACAAAGTATCAGGAATCACAATCAAAGGTCAACAGAGCGGTAGTGAAGGCGGTAACCTCCTGTGGGTGCATTGAGATTAACTCAAAAAAACAGAATTATGATGACAAGGCCACTTTACAAGACCTAAAGTACTATATGGACACCCATCTAAAAGGGAGCCTGTGTTCAAACTGCAGGGATGTCATAGAAAAAGAGCTGGGCAATAATCTGTTTTATATTGCAGCTTTGTGCAACATTGTGGATATAAGTATGTACGATGTGCTCCTGAAAGAATATGAAAAAATGAATACTCTTGGTATTTACAATATGTTCTAGCAAAATAAAGAGCATCACAAGCCGCCAATTGGCAGTCCGTGATGCTCTTTTTATTTTTGTAATGGCATCCCGGGGTTGTTTCCCGCTGTCCCTATTATCTCCTTTATCATTTCCGGCCTTATCTCCCAAATGTTTGCCTGGGTCCTGAAAGCATCATGCCTATCCGTTTCAAATACCCTAATCCAGCTGTCAATTACTCTTTTTCTTTCTGACCGGTAAAAGTGTGCCGTGTTCTCATTGAAAAATGAATATGTGTCTCTGAACCCTTTGTTTTGAATATCTGTTTTGTATTGCTCTAGATCTGTTTCGTCTATCGGTATGTAATGATGATTCAGCACATAATCCCATTTAAGTCCGTCAAAATATATGATCTCAGATTCTTCCGCTTCCAGCACATATACAATTTCTTTATCTGTAGGCCTAAGCATATACTCTTCGCTTATGGAACCCCAAATCGGATATTCTACCCCTTCCGGTTTGGGGACCATTTTGTCCGCTTCGCTGACGAACCAGTCATACAAATTGATTATATAGCCTGCGAGCACGTCAAACTTTTCCTCTAAATGCTTTCTTTTAATTCTGACAACGCCTTCATTCTTTAACTCCTCAAGGCTTCTAATGTCTTGCCTTGTCCAAAGTGTCACCATTTTCCCCACCTCGGCTTCTTATTGTGACGCATTAATCCTATGAAATTGCATATTATGCGAATAATGTCGCCCTTTCATATATGCTTTTCAGTCTGTGCCTGTTCATATATTTTCCCGAGGCTTTCTTTGATTAATCTTGCCCTTACCTCCCCTATGCCTTCCACATTATCCAGCTCTTCTGTCGAAGCGCCCAAAATCCTTTGCAGTTTGCTAAAATCCGATATGAGATTTTCTGCTATGCTTGACGGCAACCTTGGAATTTTATTCAGGATCCGATAGCCCCTTGTTGATACAGGCGTATCCATAGTGTTCAAATTATTCAAAAGCCCGAGTATTTTTGCCACAAAGGGCAATTCCAGAAGGTCCTCCGAGGACTGATTGCGCAAGGTTCTGATCACTTCCTTATAATTGTCCAATTCTTCCTTTGGCAGATAGTCCCTTATAAGGAACAGCTCTTCCTCCTTAAGTCCGGCTGCCAACTCGTCCAGCTGCATGCTTACAAGCTTTCCTTCAATTCCCAGCTCATGAATATATCTTTCTACTTCTGCAATTATTCTTGCAACGATCTCTATTTTTTGTACTGCCAAAGACACTTCCATTACAGTTGCAGCATCATCGAACTCAAGTGCCCCAAGGTTTGCCATTGTCTTATCCAGCACCGATTTGTACTTGGTCAAGGTCTGCAGTGCCTGGTTGGCTTTTGACAATATTATATTCAGGTCCTTCATCACATATTTCAGATATCCTTTATAAATAGTTATTACATTCCTTCTCTGGGAAATTGAAATCACAAGCTCTCCGGTCTGCCTTGCAACTCTCTCTGCAGTTCTATGCCTTATTCCGGTTTCGGAAGATGGTATGGAGGGGTCCGGTATAAGCTGTGTATTGGCATAAAGTATTCTCTTTGAATCCCGGCTAAGTATTATTGCACCGTCCATTTTTGCAAGTTCATATAAATATGCCGGCAGAAAGTCCGAGTTTATATAAAAACCTCCATCTACAAGGGACATCACCTCTTTGCTGTCGCCGATAACTATAAGCCCTCCCGTCTTTGCCTTCAGAACACTATCCAGTCCTTCCCTAAACGGGGTGCCGGGTGCGATCATCCTTAAACAGCTCTGAAGGCTGTCGTCCCTCATTGCTTCGTCCCTCATACTTTTATCCTCCTATTATTATATCAAGCATATTACTTACATTTGATACCCCAATAACTTCAATGCCTGATTTGTCCTCAAGCCTTTTTAAGTTGTTTGTGGGGATGATACACCGGCTAAACCCAAGCCTCGCTGCTTCTTTCACCCGTTTCTCCATGAAATTAACCGCTCTCACTTCCCCCGCAAGTCCGACTTCGCCAATAATAACGGTGCCCCCATCAATTTCTTTGTCCCTGAAGCCGGATGCAATAGCTGCCGCTATCCCTAAATCGGCAGCAGGTTCGTTGATCCTGATGCCGCCAACTGCATTAACATAGGAATCATTGCTGCCCAGCTGCATTCCAACCCTCTTTTCCAGCACAGCCATCAAAAGCATTACTCTGTTATAATCGACTCCGGTGGTATTTCTCCTTGGAACGCCAAAGCTGGTATAGCTCAAAAGCGCTTGCACCTCGATCAGCATTGCCCTTGTCCCCTCCATTGCAGATATGATGCAGGAGCCGGAGGCCCCTTTCATTCTGCCGGATAGAAGCATTTCAGAAGGATTGGCTATCTCTGTAAGGCCTTTGTCCCCCATTTCAAAAATTCCTATTTCATTGGTGGATCCAAACCTATTCTTGACAGCCCGAAGAACTCTATATGATGCATGGGTCTCCCCTTCAAAGTAAAGAACAGTGTCAACCATATGTTCAAGAACTCTGGGGCCTGCAATTGCCCCCTGTTTTGTTACATGGCCCACAATAAAAGTTGCTGCTCCATCTTGCTTTGCTATTTTCATAAGTCTTAGGGTAGCTTCCCTGACCTGGCTCACACTCCCGGGAGCTGAAGATATTTCCGGACTGTACATTGTTTGTATGGAATCCACGATCAAAATGTCAGGCTTTGTATCCTGCACATATATATCGATATTTTCGGTATTGTTTTCGGTCACAAGGAAAATGTTCCCTGATTCTATACCCATTCTAAAAGCTCTCAGTTTAATTTGGGCATTTGATTCCTCCCCGGATATATAAAGCACTTTTTTGCCTCTGAGCCCCAGATTATTTGCTACCTGAAGCAGCAAGGTCGACTTTCCTATCCCCGGATCCCCGCCTACAAGCACTAGGGAGCCCCTGACAATACCGCCTCCAAGCACTCTGTCCAATTCAGGGCTGCCGGTACTCTGTCTCTCCTCCAGGTTTTCTGAAATATTAAGAAGCGATTCGGGTTTCGACAAAGTTCCCAAAATCCTTTGCTGTCCATGGATTTCCTTAGGTTCTAATTCTTCAATATAAGTATTCCACTGACCGCATTCAGGGCATTTACCCATCCATTTCGGTGATTCGCTTCCACATTCATTGCATACAAATTTCGTCCTTACTTTGGCCATTTCCAACACCTCTTACAAAACCAGCTTTCCTTGTTCTATACATATTAGGATAGACATCAGCTAATATATTTCGGATATCCTATTTAGCTTGCGGCAATTAACACTAATGTCTATTTGTTTCAACCCAAAGAAAATCAAGGTAACAGAAATCTGTTTCAGCAATGCTTAAACAGATTTTGTATCAATGTTTTCCGTAATGACAGGTTCCAAACCGTAATTACAAATATATTTCTATTATACTATATTTGGCAGCATTATAGTCATTCACTATATTTCTATACTAATAACCTTTAACCTTCCATTCACTATATTTCTATACTAATAACCTTTAACCTTCCATTCACTATAGCTACCCAATAAACAGTGCCTTTATGATATACCGGTTGTTCAAATGAGTTTAGCGGTAGTCCTCCAAGGGACGTTGCAGGTGTAAGAACATCTCCGCTTGCAGACAATACCATATAGAGAGTATCGCCTTTAGTTGCCCAAAGTATTATAATCTGATCATCTGCTGCGACAACTTGCGGTGCAATAACGTCCGTGTCCGTGTAATTTGTTAGCCAGTGTATGCCATAGTCAGTTACTGGCATAAGAGGGTTATTGTTATTGTCGTTTATGTCGAATGAAGTTGCGCCGCTGCGTGTTGTGCCTCCGATGAACATCGATGAGGAAATCTTATTTCTGCGAGGATTGAATATCTGTATAAAAAGGTTTTGTTTCTCATCTTTTGCAGCTTCGCCGATTGACTTTACAGCTGCCCCTACAAGTGCAACGCCCTTACTCGTTTCTGCAAGTCCACCAAGCTGAGCAAAGGTATTATTGACTATCCGCATATTATAGTTTGCATTTGCCTCGAGATAGAAATGGAACAGTATTTCATCGTTGTCGCCATAGAAGCCGCTGCTATTGTTAATTCTAAACCCGCGAGCATAGGCATCCCCTTGACTTGCAAATAGAAAATCTGAGGTTTTTTCACAATAAATGATGCTTTGATTGAAAGAATGCCCGCTATAAGTATTGTTTGGTAAGGAATAAACCGACATATCAGAAGTTTTTACAGCAATGACATTATCACTTTGATGACCATCATATCTTTCCTTGCCGTGATAATTGACTAAAACTCCATCTGCAATAGCGGAAACACAATTCCCTGCATAGAAAGGAGTTTTTGTTTTTGCAGAATCACTATTGCCCCAGGGCGATGACTCCCCGACAAAGCCGGTCGTTTTTACATGCCGCCCATCAGAATTATACTTCGAGATGAATGTTGTCTCAATCGAGGCATCATCTGTTTCGTTTGTCCTGCCCCAGACAACATAGAAATTTCCACCATCGTCGGAAATTACATCCCCCAGCTCGGGATATTTCATTTCAATATCCAATTTTTTGCCCGGCGCTATAATTTTAAGGGCATTATCCATTACATACCCATACGCAATCCCCTCGTTTTTATATGGGAACTGCTGAACTGAAGAAACTCTAGCCCAGTTTCCCGCACCCCAAGCCTGGGTATTTTCCAGTCCAGGAACCATAATAATGCCTGCTTGCTCAAAGATGTCAGTGTTTTCAATGTTGTTAAATGTTACAATGCTTTGTTCTCTTGTATAGGTTGTTTTCGGGCTGAATGTCAGCGGTGACGTGCTAGTCCCGGTCATAATCCTATTGGTATAACAGAAATTTATGCTTTCTACCGCCCAGTTTGACGCATTGCCAATATCCGTATACCCAGCATCAGGTGCATTGTTTACATCTGCGCCAATCGTTTTGCAGACAGTTCGAATCATCACAGCCGCTTGTTCGCGGGAAATCTGGCCCCTTGGCGTGAATAGGCCGGGAGCCGAAGTGCTTGGGGCAACTGTACCGCTGGTAATACCGAGTGCGTAAGCGGCCAAAATATTAGGGTCAATTGTATCTGAAAAAGCATTTGAGTTGCAGGCCAATCCCCTTTCTTCTAAAATAGCATCTATATTTTGCCCGGTCACGTATTCCATGTACCTCACTGCCAGTCCGCAAAACTCGGCCCGGGTGATGACGGCTTTGTAGTTGTCCTGCAAGAAATAGGGAACAAACCCCTTGTTGAGTGCGCTTTGCACACTCTCCTGCGCCCATGCGCTTGGGGTGCCGGGCCCGTAATCCGCCAACACCGGAATCCCATTTCCCATAATAAGAATAGAGCATAATACTGCAACAAGTAGCCTTTTCACTGATTTCATCAAATTGCCTCCTAGATTACTAATTACTCTTGTCTATTATATCATATGGTTTGCTGGGCTTTTCCGGTTTATTCTATATAGCTTACAGCAATGTTTGTTCAACTTTTATTCACTTTAAAGATTAGATCGTTTTCCCCAGCATCTATCAGCACTCCAATACCCGGCTTGATTTCTCCTTTCAACATTTCCTCCGATATTCGATCTTCTACCGTTTTTTGTATTGCACGTCGCAGCGGCCTTGCCCCATATGCCTGATCATAGCCTTTCTCCGCCAGAAATCCTTTTGCATCGTCGGTCACTTCAACGTCTATGCCCATTTCTTTTATCCTTGTCAAAAGTGAATTGAGCATAAGGTCCACAATTTGCTTTATATGTTCTCTTTCCAACTGATGAAACACTATTATTTCATCGACTCTGTTCAAGAATTCAGGTCTGAAGGTCCTCTTCAGATCCTCCAGTACATTGCTTTTCATTTTTTCATAGGCATCCTCCTTCTCGTTAGAGGATGTAGAAAATCCAAGTACAGCCTGCTTTCTGATTGTATTTGCTCCAACATTGGAAGTCATTATAACCACAGAGTTCTTGAAATCAACAGTCCTTCCTTTCCCGTCAGTCAGCCTTCCGTCGTCAAGTATCTGCAGCAATATGTTGAATACATCCGGGTGGGCCTTTTCTATTTCATCAAGAAGTATCACCGAATAAGGCTTCCTTCTCACTTTTTCGGTCAGCTGTCCCCCTTCCTCATATCCCACGTACCCCGGAGGCGAGCCTATAAGCCTTGACACGGCATGCTTCTCCATATACTCTGACATATCTATCCTGATTATAGCATTTTCATTTCCAAACATCGCTTCCGCCAATGCTCTTGAAAGCTCCGTCTTGCCGACTCCCGTAGGTCCGAGGAATATGAAGGAGCCCACAGGTCTCTTGGGATCCTTAAGGCCTGCCCTTGCCCTTCTTATTGCCTTGGATACTGCCAGAACCGCTTCATCCTGCCCTATGACCCTACCATGAAGTATGGATTCAAGATTGAGCAGTCTTTCAGATTCTTCTTCCGCCAGCTTGGTAACCGGTATCCCCGTCCAACTGGATACAATTGAAGCAATATCTTCTTCCGTAACAATGGAATCCTTTGAATTTGCCTTATCGGACCAGCTCTTCCTGCTATCCTCCAGCTCCTGTTTTATTACCTTGATCCTGTCTCTGATCTGAGCTGCCTTCTCATAATCCTGAAGGCCTATAGCCTCGGACTTCTCTTTTTCCATTGCAGCCGCCTGCTCCTCCAGCTTCTTAAGGTCGGGGGGGGCTGTAAAGACCTTTATCCTTACCCTTGATGCGGCTTCGTCCACCAGGTCTATTGCCTTATCGGGAAGGAATCTGTCTGCAATGTATCTGTCCGACAAATCAACTGCGGCCATAATTGCTTCATCGGTAATCTTCACCTTGTGATGAACTTCATATTTATCCCTCAGACCATTCAGTATTTGAAGAGCCTCTTCTTTTGTAGGCTCTCCGACAATTACCGGCTGAAAACGTCTTTCTAAGGCTGAATCTTTTTCTACATGTTTCCTGTATTCGTCAAGCGTCGTTGCTCCAATTGCTTGTATTTCTCCCCTTGCAAGGGCAGGCTTCAGTATATTGGAAGCATCAATGGCCCCCTCTGCCCCTCCAGCGCCAATAATTGTGTGCATTTCGTCAATGAAAAGTATTACATCCTTTGATTCTCTAATTTCATTCAGTACATTTTTTAGTCTTTCCTCAAACTCCCCCCTGTATTTGGAACCGGCGACCATTGAGGAGATGTCAAGTGTAACGACCCTTTTCCCCCTTAATATTTCTGGTATATTCCCCTCGGTTATTTTCTGCGCCAATCCTTCAGCTATTGCAGTTTTACCTACTCCGGGATCCCCTATCAGGGCAGGGTTATTTTTAGTCCTTCTGCTTAATATTTGAACTATTCTCTCTATTTCCTTTTCCCTTCCGATAACTGGGTCCAGCTTTCCCTCCCTGGCCATTTTGGTCAGATCCCTTCCATATTGGTCCAAAGCAGGTGTATTGGCACCCTTGTTCGATGCCGCTCCAGGGGTGCCCTTTCCCCCTTCAGCCTTCAGAAGTGCCATTATCTCCTGTCTTACAATATCAAGATTCAAACCCATTACCTCAAGTATTTGAGCTGCTGCCCCCTCCCCTTCATGGATCAAAGCCAGCAGTAAATGCTCGGTGCCGACATAGTTGTGGCCCAGGTTTCTTGCCTCTTCCGCACTCAGCTCTATTATGGTTTTGGTCCTTGGGGTATAGCCCAGGACCTGTTCAACTTTCTCCTGTCCTTTCCCGATTGCAACCTCGACCTGCTGCCTGATGGATTCAAGAGACACACCTCTTTCCCCAAGCACCCGGGCTGCTATCCCTTCCCCCTCTTTAACAAGTCCCAGCAATATATGCTCGGTCCCAATATAGTTGTGATTCAGCCTGATTGCCTCCTCCTGCGAATATACCATGACCTTCTGGGCTCTCTCTGTAAATCTATCAAAAACTCCCATATTATCCTCCAATCTATACATTTTTAGGATAGACATCAGCTAATTAGATTACAGATATCCAATGCGATTCAGGATACCTGGTTTGTATGCCTTCCCTTTTTTAAGTCTGACTGTTAAGCCTGTTTCTGATCATCTCAGCCCTTGCTGCATCTCTTTCCTCAGCCCCCAGCTCTTTCCCGCAGTTCCTTTGTATGCTTGCCGTCTGGGTTTCTATCATTATTTCATTTAAAAGCTGGATCGGTATATCTTCGATTATGCTCAAGTATACTCCGAGTCTGATATCCGAAA
This sequence comes from uncultured Clostridiaceae bacterium, assembly GCA_964447145.1. Classification (GTDB taxonomy): domain Bacteria; phylum Bacillota; class Clostridia; order Lutisporales; family Lutisporaceae; genus BRH-c25. Next base: position 2,609 of record CAYURW010000037.1, on the reverse strand, counting down.
GAAGCTTCATGCATTCAAGAGAATTCATAACCCTTGCATTCTTCATTATTCCCCAGGAGCGCCATATCTTATCTTCGATCTGGATCCTGTTGCTCTTCAGCAATATTTGCCTTGCTTCCTTTTCTTTATCGATGATCTGCCTTGCCACTGCAGAAAGGTTCTCAATGATTTCCTCTTCAGCCCTCCCAAGGGTGATCTGATTGGAGACTTGAAATATATTCCCTATTATCTCGGTACCTTCACCATAAAGCCCCCTGATTATAAGGCCTACATGGGCTATCGCCTTTAGTATTTTACTCATATTCCCCGTAATATTAAGGGCCGGCAAATGCATCATCACAGATGCCCTCATCCCTGTGCCTACATTGGTAGGGCAGCTTGTGAGATAACCCCAGTTTTCACTGTATGCATATTCAATATCTTTCTCCAGCACGTCATCCATATCGCTTGCCATTTCCCATGATTTCTTAATCTGGAGACCCGGAAGTATTGTCTGTATCCTTATGTGGTCCTCTTCGTTGACCATTATGCTTACAACACCATCGTTGCTTACAAAAGCTGCACCTTTGCCGCTGTTTTTAAGAAGTCCGGGGCTTATAAGATGCCTTTCTACAAGATATTGCCCCTCTATCGGAGGAAGATCCTGTATGATGTAATCACTGAATTCCAATTTTGATCCGGATTTTGAAATGCTATCCCTGACTTTTTTTATTACAGAACCTGCCCTGTCGTTGTCCAAACCCGACGGGAAAGGTATATCCGCTATATTTCTTGCAAGCCTTACACGGCTGCTCAATATAATGTCACTGTGGGGGCCATCGCCTTGCATCCAGCCTTTCATTAAATATCCCCCTTCCCTCTCTTGTTGATTTCTCTTATCGTATCCCTTATTGATGCTGCTTTTTCATATTCTTCATTTTGTACGGCTTCCTCCAGCTGCTGCCTAAGCTTTTCAACCTCTCGCTGCACCTTGATTCTGCCTCCTGCCCTGTTTGGTATTTTGCCTGTGTGGCCGGTATTCCCATGGACCTTCTTAAAAAGCGGGTTAAGCCTTTCCCCAAATACCTTATAGCAATTGCCGCAGCCAAATCTTCCGGTTTCTTTAAATTTTCCGTATGAAAGCCCGCATATATCACAGTTAATATCGCACACAGGGTCCGACTTTTTGGGGACAGCCCCTCCCGAGTTCAGCAAGCCTGCAAGAAGTTCATTTACCGAAAAGCTTGTACTTATGCTGAAAAGATTTTTTTGCATGGCGCACTGTTCGCATAAATGAATATCCGACTTTTTCCCATTTTCGACCTTTGTAATGTGTACCGTCGCCGGTCTCTTTCCACATTCACCACAAAGCATTATGATCCACTCCTTAATCTATCAAAGCTGCGACTATCAAAGCTTTTAGAATGTCCGCTCTCAGGCTGTTCCTAAAAGGCCTTTCTACTATGGAAAGGGTGTTGTCGTCTGTCGCAGCCTTCAGAATATTGACAAGCTTAAGATCTATCAGTTTCTGTTTGTACAGGGCTTCCGCAATATTAAAAGCCCTCTCCTTGTTAATACTGTCCCCTATGCTTTTGGAAAGCATATTTAAAAGGTAATCCTCCTTGTCCATGTCGACCCGGGCGATTTTGATGCAGCCTCCTCCCCCTCTACGGGATTCTATCAAATATCCTCTGTCAGTAGTAAATCTTGTTGTCAGCACATAGTTGATCTGGGATGGAGCGCAATCAAAGCGGTTTGCCATCTCATTCCTCTGGATCTCTATTGCACCTTCGCTCTGCTCCATCATCTCGCTTATGAAATTTTCTATTAAATCACTTATTCTTGACATATCATCACTCTTTCTGGCTTTGACTTTCTTTGACCTTTATTTATATTATATAACATCCTCGATTATCTTTTCAAGTACTATTCAAAATAGATTTGATATCGCGCAACAAGCTTATCCATGTGATAGGCTTCTCTTTATGGCAAGCTTTACCGGGGGACAAGTCTCGCCGTGTAACAAGTTTCACCATATAATAATCCTCGCCATGTAACAAGTTTCACCATATAATAAGCCTCGCCGTGTAACAAGTATTTTCCCGGATACCCGCCGCAAAAGCAGCCGGTACCCGGAATTGGACTCTAATGATAATATTTGAATTTACTCTTTCTGCCTAGTGCTTGCAGGTGTTGCACCCTGATTTTCTGTTCTTCTGAGCTTACCCAATAGTGAAAGGTAGGTATGAATTCTCCATAAAGGCTGATATCGCCAAGTTTATCTTCCATTTCTCCATAATTATCTTTCCTGTCCATGCTATTCCTCCTTATTTGATCTTCTGGTTTTATAAATGCTCCTAGTACTTTGCACATAAAATGTGCAGGGAAAGCGCTGAAGTACCCGCATTTTGGCGCACAATTCGCATAAGTGCTCATTGAATTCTAGTATCTTATAATTCCATAGAGATATTAGTTCGCCATTTGTCTTCTATAGTTTATGAATCGATTTATTAAATATTCATGAGGAACAAAGGCGGCTGCGTCCGCATTTGCTCCTCATGGGGCTTTCCCGATACAAAAAAAAGGCAGCCCTATTTCAGCTGCCTTCTGTTCTATTATCCTTATTCTTT
>CAYURW010000036.1:0-24001 GCA_964447145.1 uncultured Clostridiaceae bacterium | reverse complement strand
TTCAACCAATTTTGGAAAAGTAAAAATTTTATACTTTCCTATACAATAAAAAAACTCCCATCCCTGAAAGGGACGGAAGCTGATACTCCCGCGGTTCCACCCATGTTGGCATAAACCCACTCAAAGCCTTAACGCGGCATACGTCATTTCTTACTGATATTTCAGAATGATGCTCCCGGGTGGTCTTCAACCTATCGTGCCAAGGGTATCTTGCAGCCTGTGGATCCCCATCTCTGTTGACCGAACCTGATTTACTCTTCCCGATCATTGCATTGATAATTATGATATTAAATTCATTCGATACTCATATTTTATTTATCTTATAACATACCTATCTCATTGTCAAGAGTCTTTTCGACTTTTTACCGCCTTTTTATCATAAAAAACGAAGAGCAAACAACGAAGGCGGCTTTGCAGCATTTGAACTTATACAACAAAAAACCAGCTTCATTCGGGTGTAAATGCCCGGGAGCTGGTTATCCTCATTATTAAAGGGAAAAGAAAGCATCTATGAAATAAATTTTATTTATCATTGATCATTACGTCTTTTATCTTGTATCCTTTTTCTTTTAGCTTTTTCTCAACTTCTGAAATATCCAGTATGGGTGACCTTATAATAACGTCTCGTACTCCGTCACCTGCAAACAGTGCAATATGGGTTATGTTTATGTTAAGGGAATAATATATCTCGGAAATATCTGATATGCCACCGGGAACATCCTTTGTCTCAATGGTTATGCGGCTTCCCTTGTCCCTGAAGCCCAGCAGATCAATATAAGCATCAAAAATGTCACTTTCGGTAATAATACCCACTAATTTACCATTTTCCAGAACCGGAAGAGAACTGATCTTGTTCTCTCTCATAACTATTGCTGCTTCTTCCAATAAACAATCGGCATCTATAGTGATAACCTTTTTTGTCATTGCCTCTTTGACTGTCAATTTTGATAAAAGATAATTCAGTTCAAATATACTCAGGGATGTCGCCTTTGTGGGAGAAACCGTCTGAATATCAGCTTTTGAAAGCATACCGACAATTTTGCCCTTATCTACTACAGGGAATCTCCTGAACTTCTTTTCTCTAAAAAGTGCTACTGCATCCGCAATAGTGGTGTCAGATGATATTGTGAACGGGTTCTTAGTCATTCTGTTTCTTATGAACATACTATTCTCCTTTCAATTACTTATTGATGTTTCTGTCATTCCATGTCTGTCATAGTGCTTTTCAATACCCTTCCTGCAATGAGTAATTTTGTAGTACTCGCCTTTATATAACAATTATACCAAATAACTTTATCGTAAGCAATGCTGCATGCCTAAAACGCCACTATGATGCCGCCCTGGTTTGCATATAAACTGCTAAGGCCCGCAGTCTCGACAATAATTATATCCTTGAACTTGTACCTTTTCATAAGTTCCCTTTTAAAATCTTCGGCTCTATCAAGGCAATTGCAGTGGGCAATTCCAATGACCTTTTCCTCTAATTTTTCTCCCTGCTCCCCTATAATTTCTGCAAATCGAATAAAGGCCCTTCTATAGCTTCTCACATTCTCTACCAGTCTGATACTTCCATCTTCAGTGCTCCCCATTATTGGTTTTATATTCAGGAGGGAGGCAATCCTGCCCTTTACTTTACTCAGCCTTCCGTTTTTCATCAGATTCTCCAGAGACTCCAAAAGGAAAAAGGTTTTCATATTTTTTATGTACTCATTGACCTTTTCTACAATTTGAATATTGTCGCAGCTCTTCTTCATCAAATCAAATATTTTTATGCTGATCAAGGTCTCCCCAATAGAAGCACTTAGGGAATCAAACACATGTACAAACTTGTCTTCAGCGCTTTCCAGCAGCATTTTCCTTGCCAGCATTGCGCTTTCATAGGTCCCGCTCAAAGCGGAGCTTAGCGTCACAGCAAAAACACTGTCGTAGCCCTCATAGGCTTTAATGAATTCATTGGGTGAGGGGCACGAGGTTTTGGATGCATCCGGACATTCCGCCATCTCCTTTAGCATCGCCTTGACATCCAGGCTGTCGTCATCAATGTAAGTACTGTTCCCCACATAAAGTGTAAGGGGCACTAATGTGACTCCCAGCTCTTTTTTCAGATCCTTATTCAGATCACAGCTGCTATCTGCTACTATTTTTACGTTCAACTGAATATCCCCCCGTTAATTATTTTAATATTAATTCTAATTGCTATTTCAAGCAATTCAATGGGCACATAGATAATTGCTATTTCAAGCAATTCAATGGGCACATAGATAATTGCTATTTCAAGTAATTCAATGTAAATCCCATTGTCTATTATTCCAGACAATTAGATAGAAATCCTTCCGATAATGCGCCGGTTTACACAAAGGCAGCTTTACTGCTCGTTTTTAATATACTTCGCATATAGAGTTATATTTATATGCTTTTTGTCTTTTCCCCTTCAAAAAACCCGAATATTACTGTCATGACAGGCAGTATATAGCATAAAACCGCATAAGGTGCATATTGCGATGCCGGTATTCCTGCAATGGCAACAATAAATATGGCGTTAACATTCCATGGAATGAGAGGTGCGATAGGTGTACCGGAGTCTGCCATCGTTCTCGCCAGTTTTACCCTTTCTATACCCAGCTTTTCATATTTTTCCCTTAGAAGCTTCCCTAATAATATAATTCCAACGACCTGGTCACAGGTGACAATAGAAAAAAAGCAGCTTAGAGCGGCAGTCCTAAAAATCAGCGATGCTTTTGTCATTGCTTTTTCGGTAATTTTTTTGATAACAGGATTGATCATATCCGTATCTTCAAGCAGACTGCTCAATGCAACTGCCCCCAGCAGGATCAGAAGCAATTCGAACATTGACATCATTCCCCCGCCCTTCAGGATTTGATCAAGTTCTCCGATACCCGCAGTGGATCTATAACCGTAATAAATATGCCGAAAAACCTCCTGCACCGTTCTCTTTTGCATAAAAATGCTTATCAATGACCCTCCAAAAACCCCAAGGCTCATGTTTATTATCGGATTTATCCCACATACAGACATGGTGATAACTGTCAAAGGTATCAGTAATACAAAAGGATTTATTACATAGGAGCTGCTTATACTGTTTTGCAGCAATTCTATTCTTTCGGGGTCTGAAACAAATAAATAACCCTTTCCGATGAAATAATATATAACAGCTGAAATAATAAATGAAGGTATTAAAGTTCTTGCAATGCTTTTTAAATAATCCCTGTATTTTAAGTCCAATAATTTCAATACAAGATTGACTATTCCCGATAAGGGTGAAAGCCTGTCCGCAAAAAAAGATCCTGCAACAATAGCACCCAGAAGAAGATGAGCCGGGATCCCATAACCTTTGCCAATACCTATTAATGCGATCCCTATGGTGCTTATAGTCCCGACAGAGGTGCCCATTACGATTGCCACTGCAGCAGTTGTAATGAAGCATGCAAGCACAAAATTAATATGCTTGACATATTCAAACCCGTAATATATGAGGGTGGGAACTATTCCCGATGACAGCCATATAGATACTGTAATTCCCGTAAGAAGGATTATTACAATAAGCTTTGAACAACCCTTTATTCCTTTAATTATCATATTGACCAGGGTCCTTGGGGCATATCCCGCCCTTACAAGAACAACAGATGTAAAAAATATAGCGCCGGCAAAACCGAAATAAAGTGGAATGTTAAATAATATACAAGTAGCAATGAGTCCAAGGCTGACAAAAAATATTACATATGATTTTGCCCCAATTCTATTTTCCATCCGGTTGCCCCCGCATAATTTGTTTCAATGCTTGTATATTCTATATAGAATGAATATTACGTTAGTTTCGACACAGTTTCCAAAATTCCTCTAAATGTTCCTTTGTGTAAAGACATGACATTATGATAAAAGCCCACTGCCGTTACGGGCAATAGGCTGTCGTCCTTCTGATTACCAGACCATATCGGGGGTTTCGACTCTAATGTATCCTCTTTCACGCATTTCGAGCAGATATTTATACGGCATCTGTCTGTATGATCCATCTTCTTCAAAGATTTTCACAACATTGCTGTCCACTTTGGATATTCTCCATACCTTGGTCATGTTATCCACAGCAAAAATCAAGATGTCACCACTGCGTATATCCATTTAATCCACCCCAATATCAAATAATCTTATTTAATTGTTGGAAAATGCTGTCGGTATTTCTTCGTTTATAGTATATTATATTATATATCAAAATCCAGTCCTATTCCAGTCCTATTCTATAGTAATATAGTTCTATTTTATACTATTATTCTGCTTTTTGTTGTCTGAATTCCAATTCATATGTCGTAATAGCGGGGTTATGCGATTATTAGATGAGCTTTTGAAAGCTCTACTGTCAACCTCTCAACTACATCCATAAGCAACTGGTATTCTTCAAAAAAGGCTATGACAATGTCACCGGATACGGCATTCAGTATCGCCTTCTCCAATGCATTCTCCTCAGCAAGCTCTATTACTATTTCCGACGGCTTAATGCTTCCCTTTCTGCAGCCCTTTTCAAGCAATGCTGCAATCTCACCGGGTTCACGGCCTCTTTTATCTCTGTCCTCCTTGATGTATATCCTGTCAAAACAGTTGCCGCACATATGCCCTACTGTTATTGTGCTTGAATCCGTCCTGTCCCCTGGAGTCCCGATCACCCCTATGAGCCGCCCGCTCCTTATTTGCTTTAATGCATCAATTACCACTCTGTAACCGTCTATATTGTGCCCATAGTCCAATATTACTCTTATGCCGTTTATTTCGTGAATATTGAATCTTCCGGGATTATCAACACTGTTGCTTCCAAAGGTTGAGATGGCTGAAATTATTTTTTCTGCCGGAATTCCTATTCCAATTGCACCCGCTATTGCCGCCATACTGTTGCTTATATTATATTTCAGCACCCCATTCATTGTTATAGGTATGGCCCCGGCTTCAATAAAAGGCTGTTCGTTTCCGCCCTTGTTTACGAAAATAGTTTTGCCATCGCTGTATATTGCTGTTCCTCCATCGAGAACGTGTTCCCTAATTATTTTGTTATTCATTGACATTGAAAAAAAGATAATGTTTGATTTTACCCTTTCCCTCATGCCTAGACAGTATTTGTCGTCTGCGTTCAAAACGGCATACCCGTTCTCCCTGACGGCTTCCGCAACCAGAGATTTCACATATGCCAGTTCTTCCAGGGTATTTATATCATCGATTCCCAAATGGTCTTCAGTAATATTGGTGACTATACCCACATCGGCCATATCATAGCCAAGCCCTTTGTTGACTATCCCCCCCCTTGCTGTCTCCAGCACAGCATACTCTACCCTTCTATCGGTCAATATGGTCTTTGCACTTACCGGGCCCGTATTATCCCCGCATTTTATCAATTCGCCATCAATATATATCCCGCTTGTTGCAGTCATCCCCACAACTTTACCCATTTGGCTGATTATATGGGAAATCATCCGAGAGGTGGTAGTTTTTCCGTTTGTGCCTGTCACCGAAACAATAGGAATCCTGCTTGCGCTCCCTTCCGGAAACAGCATATCTACAATAGCCTTTGCAACATTTCTTGGATTGCCCTGATAGGGGTAGTGATGCATTCTGATCCCCGGTGCAGCATTGATCTCAATGATGGCACCTCCTGTCTCACTCAGGGGTTTTGTTATATCAACAGTGCTTATATCAACTCCTGCCACATCCAGGCCAACTATTCCCGCAGCCTGTGCAATTATCTTCTTGCTATTTTCATTAATCTCATCGGTAACATCTACTGCTATTCCCCCGGTGCTCAGATTGTCATTCTCACGCAAATATACAATTTCTCCGATCGCAGGTATGTAATCGAGAGTTATACCCTTCCTTTCAAGATATTGTTCGGATACCTTATCTATTTTTATTTTTGTAAGGGGTTTCTCATGGCCCTCCCCCCGCATCGGGTCGCTATTTTCCTTATCTATCAGTTCCCTCAGGCTGCTTGAACCATCACCCTTTACATGGGCGGAGATCCGGTGAGAGACTGCTGCCACCTTTCCTCCTACTACCAGTACCCTGAAGTTGCTTCCCTTTATGTACTTTTCCGCCAAAACCGCATCCCCGTACTCTCTTGCTATATTGTATGCCTCCAGTACTTCCTGGGGATTCTTCAAATTCAGCGAAACTCCCTTGCCATGGCTGCCGAAATTTGGTTTCACAACTACCGGGTATCCTATTTTCTCACAGTATTCCAGGGTGTCCTGCTCATTCTTAAATACCCTTCCCTCCGGAACAGGTATACCGTATTCCTGAAGTATGCTTTTGGTAAGTTCCTTGTTGCAGGCTATGTCAACCGATACGCAGCTTGAATTCTCAGTCAGTGTCGCCTCAATTCTTTTCTGGTTCTTTCCATACCCCAATTGCAGGATACTTCCGTTGCCCAATCTTATTGCAGGTATTCCCCTTTCCCTTGCTTCTTTTACTATTGAGGCTGTGCTTACCCCAAAGTCTGTAGCAATACATGTCTTTTTGACTTTCTTCAGCCAGCTGCATACATCCGGAATTTCTCCGGATAATATCCCCTCTGCAATTTCAAACGCAAGCCTGCCTGATTCCAAACCTGCACTTTCATTTTCATATCCATAAATAATATTATATACACCTTTTTTACCCGTCTCCCGGGTCTTGCCATACTTTATGTCATAACCCAGCATGACCTGCAACTCAATTGCCATATGCTCCATAACATGCGCAAAATATGTGCCCTCCTTCAGCCTTTCGACAAAACCCCCTTCATATTTCCTGCAGCAGCAGTGCTTTTTCAGCCCCGGTAGAAGCTCCTGGATCGTTTCATTAAAACCATCGATGTCTTTTGTTGGAATCCCGTCATATTTGTCCAGATCAACCACCAGTTTTATAACAGGTTTATTGCTATAAATGTTCTTACCCTGATAAACGTGACTGCTCAAAATAATCACACTATTTCCTCCTTGTGTATTAACAAAAAGTGTCCTTTACTATTATTTCCTGTTTTTTATATAAATTAAACCCATATCCCTTTGGAAAAACATGGATTCTTACATTAGTTATGGCAAGGGGGTCATCGGGATATTGTTCTGATATGTTTGTAAAAGAAATATCCCTGCCATCTACGACCGTAACTACCCCGGAACCCTCTACCACAAATTCCAGTTCCTCGTTTACTATCATTGCCGTGTCTTCATCAATCCCGATCCCCATAACATTGGGGTTTTGGGCCACTGCGGCAAGAAGTCTCCCGATACGTCCCCTCTGGTTAAAATGCTGATCAATGATAACACCGGCAAGAAAACCCATCCCCGGGGCCATCTTCAGGGTACATTTTCTTGGGGCTTCCTCATCCTTTCCCTCCACAACCATTATTTCACTCATCATAGAAGCCCCTGCGCTTGTTCCGGCAATCACCCTGCCTTCCCTGTATGCGGTTTTTACTACCCTATGCACTTCTGTGCCACCCAATATGCTGGAGATCCTGAGCTGGTCACCCCCGACAAAAAATATGCAACTTGCTAAATCGATAGCCTTAAGGGTGTCACTGCTATTTGCCGCTTTTCTGTCTGCGATTCTTATTGACTCCACACTTCCTGCTCCCAGTTCCTCAAAAAGCCTCTTATATTCCTTCCCCACTTCTTCAGGGCTGCTTGTTGCTGTAGTGACGAGGGTTATATGTGAATTCTCCCCCCCAGACAACTTTAAGACTTCTTTCAGTATAGCTTTGTCAGCTCTTTTGTCTTCGGCGCCGCCGATTATTACTAATTTTCCTCTTTCATGCTCTGGCATGACTATATCTCCCCATTCCCGCTTTTTCTCATGTTTCCGCTAATATAATATTCCAATAATGCAAACAAAAAATGCGGCTTCACCGCATTTGGCTCCGCCGCATTAATCAATAAGTTTTATCCAAACTTTTTTTTATTATGATCTCCTGTCTGAATACGCCTTCCTCTGCAAGAGTGTTATGTAAAACATTTGCATACCGTGACAATATCTGATTGGTTATCTCCAGGCCGAATCCCCGCCCACTTCCCTTTGTAGAATGCCCCTTCTTTTGCACCTCTCTTATATCAATATCCTCTTCGTAAGTATTCTCAATACATATTGTCAGATAGCCGCCATCATCGGCCAGGCTTATATTTATTTTTTTTACCATTGCACCGGCTGCCGCATCAATTGCGTTGTCAAGATAATTTCCCAAAACCTCGCAAAGGTCGCTGAGCTTAATTCCCGCCTCATGTACTTCGTTTATGACTGTAAGGCCCACTTCTATCCCCTTGCCCATTGCTTCATCAATCTTGTTCCAAAGCAATCCGAATATGGCGTATACTTTTATTCTCTGCAGTATCAGCAGCAAATTGCTGTCCATCTTTTTGGCGCTGTCTATTATTTCTGAATAATAGGCCTTCAACCCTGTCAAATCGTTCTCCCGTATGTACCCGTACAGGCTGTATATAATATTGGCATAGCTATGCTTCAACCTTCTGAAATCATTGATCAGACTGTTCATTGTGTCAATGTAGTGCTGCTGCTGATCGTACTGTTGTTCCTTCAAAGCCAATATTCCGTTAGAAAAAACAATATATAGGCTGAGTATGAGATACAGCCACATAATTGCAGTATATGCAAGAATTGAGACATGTTCTGTTCTGCTTATGAACCTTGCGTATAAGAAATAGTTGATCCCAACTATTATAAAGGTAGCAATCATGTACAGCCATGTCACTGTCCTTATGCCGTGCTTGTATTTGTCTGTAATCTCCCGGGATTGCCTGTTTAATTTTATAAGCATAATTATAATTATTACTGTGCCATAAATTATCAAATCGGAAACAAAAAGTAAAAGCATATCTGACTTTATTTCCCTTATGGAATAGCCATAAGCCTTTACCATTACAAATACTGCAAATATATCCCCTGCCGCCAAAGCGATTCCATTAGTAACAACCGATGCAACAGATTGGAATATACTTAATTTTAATATCAGGTATGATATGATTATCAGAAATAGAGCTGCCAAAGCTAATCTATATCCCACCTCTAAATACTTGCCATGCTGAAGTAACAAATATATTCCGAGAGATGCAATAGAAATGAATTTTAAGAATGTCCTTCTGTCCCTTTGCAGATTGTGCTGTGTATCTGCCAGATATAAAAAAATCACTATTCCGGCTATATTGACAAATACCCTATATAATACAATCATCTCTCTCTGCCATCCTGTCTAATACCTTTCTGATCTCGCCTTTCTGCTGTCTGGACATATAACACCTTTCATCACTGGACATTACAATGTATGAGTCCTTATAATTTACTTCCTTTACATGATTAATATTAATAATATAGGAGCGATGGCAGCGATAAAAGTTCTCGCTGTTTTTATTCAGATCATTAATAATATCCTTAAGGTATCCAAAAAATTCGATATTTCGGTCCCTGGTATGGACAACAAGCTTCTGATTCAGTGATTCCACGAATATTATATTATGCAGCTCAACATTGTAATCACGGCTGCCCGATCTGACTACGACCATTGCTTCCTCATTATGCTTCTGATAATTCAGGTACCGGCGGTAATGCCTGTCTATTGAGATTACACATTCCTCAATAGCCTGGTATGATACGGGCTTGACAAGGTACTCAAAAGCTTCAATGTGATATTTAAATACTGCCAGGCATAATTCCGGGTGGCCTGTAATAAAGGTTATATAGCAGTCGGGGTCATGGCTTCTTATCTGTCTGGCCAGCTCAAGGCCATTCATGTTTTTACCCAGGTTTATATCAAGGAAATATGCATTGACTCCCTGTGCATATTTTTTTGAGTATTCGACCACTTCAATGGGGTTTTCGGTTGAAAGGCTGATTGCAGCATTTATCCCGTTTTTTTCTATGGCACCTTCCAGGTTTAACCTAATACTATTCAGTATGACATGCTTGTCCTCGCACAGAATAAAATTAATTAACACTTAAAGCACCTCCGACATACGTGACATACTCCCACATCTATGCCCTCATCTCATTAGTAATGTAAACTAAGATGTGAGGGACTTCTTGTGCGCTAGGTTAAAAATTATACCATTAAAGGGATATTTAACCACAACACTAAAGATTATTCGACACAAATACATTTATTCCTTTAATTGTAAACAAAATGTTTTTTAATATTTCGTTATTTTGACGAATAAATCCGCACTTCAATAATATATAATATGTAGAATGCGCCCGTATACAGCTAATTAGAACAAAGACGGCTAATGTTGTATTTAAAGTCCACGTGCCTTTTCCGGAGGAAATCCTAGTGCGTGCACTTAAATCAAGTGTTTGTAACTTATGTAAACCTATTAAACAGCGATAATCAAAATTTTGTGCAATAATATGGACAAATTTTTGATTATGGGACTAAATTAGGACTAAAATCCATTAAAACGGTCAACATAAATTGTGTTTTTGTTGACATAACTTATAAATCCTGCGCTTTTTTGTCCCAAACTCGAAATTTTGTCCAAAGTACGGGTAAATTATTGTACTAAAGAAAAAACAAATTTTTGTGCAAAACTTGGGTCGAATTGCAATTATGTCTATCTAAAATGTATAGCATTTTGGTTGGAACACATTCACTGCATTTTAATCCTGATCCGCCGTATAATATTGTCAAAAAGTATCTCATAATAGTCTTCCCAATCTTTTTCCGGCACAAAAAAACTCAATCTGTACATATTATTTGAATTGCCTTCAATTAAAGCCTCATAGCCTCTGTTATACTCCCCCTCCGGGTTTGCCCTGCTATAATCCAGAAGGAAGCCTTTTTTGTTGTCAGCTCTAATTTCCTCAATATTAAAATACTTAAAATCAACAACACCTGTCGCTGATTTTTTGGATTTGTCAACAAACTGCTTCAGAGGCTCGGCAATTTCCCAAACCTGCACAAATCCTTTTATTTTTTCATCCCCGGAAACAAAACTCAGATGATACAGTACTTCCCCCCCTGTAAATGACAACTCCTCTGTTTCCCATGAGTCTGGCAATTCAAAATGAAAACTGTCCTTCATCACATTATAGTCCTTAAAAATTTGCCTGGAAATTTCCTCCGCTGCAATGACCTGCTTAAGTGTGATATATGCCTTTTTGTATCTCCCCGTTGAAAGAATCACTATTGCAATTAGAGCCAGCAGAATATATGAAAGTATTATTATGGGCTTTGTTCTCCTGTTTATCATTTTCAACTTCCCCCCATCCGGATTTCTTATAATACAATAATATTAGGGGACATCACTATACAGAACGGTAAAATTCACTTTGTGCAACGCACCACGAGAATTTGATAGATGAATGCATAAGATAATGGTATGATATTGTGATATGACATACATATCAATCGTATCAACGAAAGGCACTTCTTAATGTCATTTTGAGCTTGTTGTTGTATAATATTAATATATTAAAAGCAATAGGGGGTTTTATATTGAAATATATAGATCTAAGAAGCGATACAGTTACCCAACCTACGGATGAGATGCGGGAGGCGATGGCGAGAGCTGTTGTTGGAGACGATGTGTATGGGGACGATCCTACTGTCTGCCTTTTGGAGGAAAAGGCTGCAGAATATTCCGCAAAGGAAGCTTCCCTTTTTGTCCCCAGCGGAACCATGGGAAATCAGATAGCTATTATGACTCATACAAAAAGAGGGAACGAAATAATTACTGAGGAAAATTGCCATATAGTGCAGCATGAGGTAGGAGCTGCCGCTATTTTGTCGGGAGTGATGGTCAGAACCATAAAAGGGCATATGGGAATAATGAATCCCCGGGATGTTGAAGAGGCAATTCGCGGAAATGATATACATTATCCGGAGACGGGCCTTATCTGTATGGAAAATGCATTGTCAAGGGGCAATGTTGTGCCGCTTTCAGCAATGAAGGAAATATATGGTATTGCCAAGGAAAGAAACATACCCGTCCATCTTGACGGAGCGAGACTTTTCAATGCCGCTGCGGCCCTTGGGGTAGATGCGCCTCAAATCACCCAATACACCGATTCCGTCATGTTCTGTCTTTCAAAGGGCATGTGCGCTCCGGTAGGTTCCATGCTTGCAGGCAGCAGGCAATTTATAGACAGAGCAAGAAAAAACAGGAAAATATTGGGGGGAGGAATGCGTCAGGCGGGAGTGCTTGCAGCTGCCGGGCTCATTGCACTTGAAAAAATGTCAAAGCGCCTCCCTGAAGATCATGAAAATGCCAAGTATCTTGCAAAACGTCTTATGGAAATACCCGGCATAAAGCTTAATTATGAAGATGTTCAAATCAACATGGTTTTCTTTGATATGAAAGAAACAGGGGCAGACCCCGAAAATCTTGTAGCCGGGCTGCTGGAGAAGGGAATCAAAATAAACGGCGCCGAAGGCGGGCTTATGCGATATGTTACAAACAATGATGTTACAAGGGAAGATATTGATTATACAATCCAGTCCATGAAAGAAATTATCTAGCGCTATCCAAAATCTGTTTAAGCATCGCTGAAACAGATTTCTGTTGCCTTAATTTCCTTTGGGTTGAAATAGAAACTGCTGGTCATGGGATATTACATATCCTGTGTTCAGCGGTTTTTATTTCTCCTCAGGAGGAATATGAAAAATGGCCCTCCCATTATGGACGTCATTACCCCAACCGGTATTTCCGCAGGCTGAATCAGCACCCTTCCGGCAGTATCCGAAAGCACAAGCAGTGCTGACCCCAGGAGCGCAGAATAAGGGATCACTCTTTTATTGTCCGAACCTATGATAAGCCTTATTATGTGTGGAGCCACCAACCCCAGAAATGCTATGGTTCCCCCTGTGGACACCACACCCCCGACAATAAGGGCACTGATAATAAGCAGTATATTTTTCAGTGCGGCCGTATTGATACCCAGGTGACCGGCTGCATCTTCCCCCATCACAAGTATGTTGAGCTCCCTTGTATAAAACAGGAGCACTGCCAATGAAGGCAATATGATCAATGCAGATATATAAAACTCGTTCCACGTGGCCATGGAAAAGCTGCCCATTGTCCAAAATACTATATGATCGATTTTTTCATGATTGAGCATCATAAGGAAAGAAATTACTGATGCAAGAAAATAGCTGACTGCCACACCGGCAAGCAAAAGAGAGTTGATGGATATCCTGTTCCTTGTATATGCAAGACCATATACAAAAAATAATGTGAGTACAGCTCCAAGAAACGCAAAAACTCCCGTGGTCTCTATCCCCATAATACTTACGTTCAAACCTGTTATAATGGAAATCACGGCTCCTATAGCCGCCCCAGAAGACATACCCAATGTATAGGAATCCACCAGAGGGTTCTTAAATATTGCCTGCATTACCCCTCCCACAGCAGCAAGCCCCGCACCTGCAACAGCCGCCAGCAATACCCGCGGAAGTCTTATATCAATTAAAATAGAAGCGTTCACTGTATCAACATTTTTGGTAAGTATCTCAAATATTTCTCTTACGCTGATTTTTACAGCTCCCGTCGCAGTTGCCAGAACCAGAGAAAATATAAGGAGCGCAATGAGGAATACCGGCACCAGCCGACTTTTGACGATAATGCTATTCATGGTCGCCAACCACCTTAAGAATTTTTTCTGACAATTCCTTGCTTTTCACAAGAATTGTACTGCTTCTCTTTTTGATCATCTCATATATCCGGAGCCCGCTGCCCCCGGTATAATCCCGTTCAGCAAAGCTCTCATCCTCAAGAATAAGTACGGGCTTTTGCTTCAGTTCCTCTTCCAGCAGGAGCTCGAGGTTTTTCTCATTGGACTTTCCGACGTAGAGCCCTGCCAAAATTATCACATCAGCGCCGAGGGCAAGTTCTTTGTTTTTTGCATAAGCCTCCCCGGATATTCCCGCAAAGGGTATTTCCTCGGCAATCTGTATGTTGTTTTCCCTGGAGATCTTCCAATCAAGGTCCCCTATAGCAAGCACACCGCTGCTGAGATCATAGCCTTCGGAATAAAGCCTTCCAATTATTTCGCTCCCGCTTCCCCCTCCGCATATAACATGGATCCGTATACCCATTTTTTCTATGTTTGAACCCGCAAGAGCATATACATAGGGTTTATTCCCTACGGGGCTGACGGAAACATACACATCCGTATCGAACACTTCCTTTATGCCGGAGACGGTCAATGTCTCGAAGGGGGTCCCCTGGCGGAGGATCTCCCCTTCTTTCATCATTACAATATAATCCCCATAGGCGGAGGCTAAATTAAGGTCATGGAGAACGGTGATCGCCGTCAGCCTTTTATCAATGCACATTTTTTTAATTAGATTCAATATTTCTACCTGATGCTGAAGGTCCAAATGAGATACGGGTTCGTCAAGAATAAGCGTTTCCGTATTTTGCGCCAACGCCTGCGCCAATATGACCCTCTGCCGTTCCCCTCCGGAAAGCTCCATAAAGCTCCTGTCCTTAAGATAAAGGGTGTTTGTGTATTTCATAGCCTTTTCTGCAAGCTCCAGATCCACCTGCTTTTCCCCGACAAACTTGTTTATATGGGGGTATCTTCCCATGAGCACAACGTCCCAGACCTTAAAATCAAACTCCAGGGAAGTGTTCTGAGGCACAAAAGAAATCAGCTTTGCTGCTGAACGGCTCTTCAGATATCCTATGTCCGTATCCCCGATATAAACAATGCCATTTTGGGGCTTTAGGGCGGCGGAAATGACTTTGAGCAGAGTGCTCTTGCCGGACCCGTTGGGACCTATAATGCAAAAAAAACTCCCTTTGTCAACGCTCATATTTATATGCTCCAGCACTTTTTTTACATTATAGCTGAAACTTAGCTTTTCAACCCTTATCTGACTGTCCATAAATTCTACCTCTCCAGACTCCATAGCCTATATAGCACCTATTCCCCGTAAAATGCCCTGTTCATTTCCTCTATTGCCTGGACTATTCTTGGCCCCGGCCTTGATATTATATTATCATCGGGCATAACATATATCTTCCCCTGCTTGACACATTCAAGCCTTTTGAATATCCGGCTTTTTGAAAGGTCTTCCTTTGTCATTCCCTCGTCAGTTGAATGAAGAGCGGCCACCAGCATGTCAGGATCATCCTTAATCATTTCTTCAACGCTGTAGTTTGCCCAGCGCTCAACTTTTTCGGCTACGTTGACCCCCCCTGCCAACTTTATCACGTCATTAATAAAAGTATTCGAACCCGCCGTCATAAGGGGATCAGCCCATACCACATAAAACACCGAAGGTTTTTTCTCATCTCCTGTCCTCCCTTTGACCCCCTCTATTTTTTCTTTCATTCCGGTTATTATTTCCTCTGCCTTATCGGAGGTACCTGTTATTTCCCCAATAAGCCCAATACTTTTATATATTTCTTCAAAACTCTCCGCCTCTGTGACCATCACAGGGATACCCATACCCTCGAGGGCTGTGACGGCTTCCTTTTGTATGTATCCGGCCAGCACAGCATCAGGCTGCACTTTCCTTATCAGTTCCATATTCGGCCCTTCAAAGTCCCCAACCCGTTCCACCTTTACGACCTCTTCGGGATAGTCGCAGTAACTGGTAACCCCCACAACCTTATCCCCTGCACCCAGGGCAAAAAGTATTTCCGTATTTGAAGGGGACAGGGAAACGATCCTCTGAGGGATCCCCTTCAGTACCACATGCCTTCCCTTAAGATCCACTATTCCCATTTGCGGATCCGGGGCCTCATCCCGGGGCGCTTCAGGCCTTCCACAGGCGGCAAGGCTCAATACCAACAGCATTATGATTGAAAGTATGGCCAATTTTCTCATAAAACTCACTCCTCGTATAAGCCCGCTCGCCTTTCAGAAGGAAATTTGGCGTGGGCTCTTAAATCAAAGGTTTTTATCTTGTAGACAAATTATGCTTCCCTTACAATAAAAAAGTTCCCTCTTATAAGGAAGGAACAAAATGCCGCTTTAAGCACCTCCCCATCCTTCGCAGGTAAGCTTTATGTTCAGGCAGGTCTCCTGGCTTAGGTTCATTGTATTCCTATACCTTCCCGGGATTAATCTCCAGTGGCATACATAGGATACTCTCCTTTACAGTGGCGGGACCGCATGGGATTTGCACCCATTTCCCTCAAGCTTCCGCAGTGCGCTGTCTGCGGTATAGCACCTGAACAACTTCACTATTTGAATCAATTTATTTTATCACAATGCCCAAGGATTTACAATCGGCGTCTGTCATACCAGAATCCGCCGATTTCGATCCTGTCCCGTTTGGGATCATAGTTATATATAAACGAGTATTGAGGCCTTCCCAAGGATTTGTTTTCGTACATCAGTTCCAAGGGCACTCCCTTGTAGGCTGTCTCAAGTATATCATAAAATACTATGGTATTTCCCATAATCCTGTATTTGCCCCATTGTGCAATGAACCTGTCATTGTAGCCGTTTGCGCTGGCCATTCTCAGCTCATAGGTACCATTGTCATTAAACCTGTATGCCGTTGCATAGGGAGGCAATGCAGTGGGCCCTGCCTTTTTTACATCCTTGAACCCGGCAAATAGATCAATACTTGTGTCCGACCATTCACCCTCCAGATCACCCCTGGAAAAAGTATTCTTGTATTGTACGTATAGAATCTTCTCATTGCTGCTTGTTTCCACATCCATATCCATTGCAGAAATAAATAGATTGATTGGAATATACATTTTCCCATTTTCCATATAAGGTGCCATGCCGGCATCAAGCTTTTTGCCGGCCACCAAGGCTTCAGTATTTCCCTCACGCAAATCCACTCTCAAAAACTCCTTTTCGCCATCATTCCAACATATGCTTATACTGCCGCCGTAGATATCTGTTTCGGGATAAGTGTGGCTTCCGGCAAAAGGAAGTTTGAAGGCATACTTAAACCTTTCGGCTTCAATAAAAATATAATAAAAACCGCCTTTTTCCTTAATATAATAATTATCTCTGAATATTTCAGTATCGTTTATCACAATTTGATCCCAATTGTACAAATCGCCGCTGCCGGCAACTTGAGAGTATTTTTCGTATACCCTGACAGCGATGATCACCGCCATTTCTCCTGTGCAGGTGCCTTTAGGATTTAGCTTTCCCCCTTCTCCCCTCAGAAAACCATTTGCGGTCATAAATCTGACAGGCTCAAGGGCCCAATCGGACACATCCTTTTCATCACTGAATTCTCCCGGTTCCCCCCCGGAAAAATCAGAATCCCCTATTGCCTTTATCGTCCTGAATATCATTGCGGCCACTTGCTCGCGGCTAATTGACTGATCCGGTGAAAACAGCTTTCTGCCTGCATCTGTCCCATTCACAATTTTCAAGTAATAAGCCTTGAATACTTCCGGATTTCCGGTATCTGTAAAAACACCAGCATCGAAATACCGAACTGATTTCCCGGTGCACTTTTCATAAAGCTTAACGGCTATTTCGGCAAATTCTTCTCTGGTAACCGGTGTATTCATTTTATTTTTTATCTTATTCGTGATGAAGCCGTATTCCACCGCTTTGTCAAGCTCAGGTACCGCCCAAGAGCTGGCCTCCCTATACGGAGCCTCTGCATTGGCGGAAAACCCGCCAAATATAAATAACGCCGTAAGAATAGCAAAAATTATTACACTAATCAGCCTTTTCAAGTTGACCCCTACCCCCAAACAAAACAATATATATATATAATATTCGTCAAAAGTTCCTTATTACCTTTTAATGAAATACGATGCATAAGCAAAGGCGACTTGCAGCATTTGCAGCCCATACGATAAAAAAACTTCAGGGCATTACACCCCGAAGCTAATATTCATTATGGTGCGGATGATGGGAATTGAACCCATACGGTCGCCCACACGCCCCTCAAACGTGCGCGTCTGCCAGTTCCGCCACATCCGCTTTCACATTGATTATTATATAACCTTACTGACTGTGTGTCAACATAATTCTGAATGCCAGCAAAGTCAGGTTTAACCATAGTGGGCCCTTTTTCACTGTTTGCTTTCCGGCACAAACCACTTCACTATGCTCCTATAGGGATTTGCCGCATCAGGTATGATCTCTCCCTGCACCTTATTTCTTACAACCAAAGCAGCATCCCTGAAAAACAGGCTGATGCATGGCACTTCTTCCCTGAAGCTCTGCTGAAGCCTTTTATATATTTCTGCTCTCTGGGTTTCATTCGATACAGTATATGCCTGGTATAGAAGATTATCCATATCAGGGTTTGAGTAGGACATAAAATTATTTCCGTTTTCTATCTGTGTACTGTGAAAAGCAAAGGACAAATCCTGATTATTTGAAAGATTATAGCCTGTTAGTACCGCATCAAAGGTCTTTTTGCTTATCATCTCCTCAAGCTCCCCGAAGGGTACAAGCTTGACTTCAACTCCAAAGCCTATATCCTCCAGGCTCTTTTTTATATCCTCTGCAATTTTCTTTCTGAACTCATTCTCACTGTTGGTCAAAAGGGTGAATTTAAGCTCCTGTTTGGCCCCTCCGACCTCTCTATCCAGTATTCCATTATTATTTGAATCTGCAAATCCAGCCGATTTTAACAGATTCTGGGCTTCCGACCTGTTATAGTTATATTTTATTCCCTCTCCGTCATTCAGCCAGGAATCGGGATTTATCGGAACATCTGTAACTGTTGCATTCCCAAGTAAATATTTGCTCAATATAGAATTCCTATTTATTCCCTGAAGGATCGCCTTCCTGACCGCCTTATCCTGAAAAGCAGGGTTGCTATAGTTCAGTCCTATAAAATCGTAATACATGGTTGAATACTTGTAAATGTTTACATCTTTCTTTTCGCTGTACTTCTCCCAATCATATGATGACGTATTCAAAAGATCCAGCTCCTTGGACTGAAAAGCCGTAGAAAATGCTTCGATATCATTAATAAAGGTAACCTTGATTTTTTCAATGTAAGGCTTGCCTTCCCCGTTCCATTTGTCATTATATACAAGCTCAATGGATTTTAGCTTATCATATTCGGATACCTTGAACATTCCGGTTCCCACCGGCACCGCATTCGGATCACTTTTGTAAATATGTCGGGGTATTATGGGGAAGCTCAGCATATCTATTGCTATAGAAAAGGCCTGATCAAAAACTATTTCAATCGTCTCATTGTCCTTGACCTTATAAGAATGTATATGTTCCAAATTACTCTTATATATAGAATCCTTATTACCTTTAATCGTATCCAGAGAAAATTTGACATCATCTGCAGTTAAGCTTTCTCCATCGCTCCAGGACACATTATCCTTCAGTTTTACAATCAATTTATTGGAGTTATTCTCAAAATTCCAGCTCTTTGCAAGAACAGGAGTTATTTTAAGATTCTTGTCATACTCAGCAAGGCTCTGAAAAATCAATCCGGATATTTCACCGTATGACTTGCTGTTATTTAATAATGGGTTCAGTGATACCGGTTCCGCTGAACTTACATTTATTGTCCCCCCATAAGCAGGCTTTTCATTCTCTATGACAATATCGGCCTTTTCCTGTTCGATCACCTTATCGCAGGCTATAAGCATAAATGATGAAAGCAGCATCAGTGTAAGCATGAACTTCTTGTGTTTCATATTATATTCCCCGCCTTTGCACATAGCTTACCATTGGTAGATTTGTCTGTATATACTGTAGTTCTTTTTGAGTTTGAGAAGAAATTTTCTGGTTTCGGGAAAGGGAATAGTATCAAGGACGGCCCCATTGCTGCTGTAATTTTTATCTCTCAGCCACTTGTCCACATTCCCGCTTCCCCCGTTATAAGCGGCAAAAACTAATTGAAAGCTTCCGCTGTAATAGTTTGTTAGATATCCTATGTACCAGCTGCCCAGCATTATATTGGTCTCCGGATCAAACAGCATGCTTTCGTCAAATTCTTTTATACCCACAGTATCGGCTATCCATTTTCCAGTTGAAGGCGTTATCTGCATAAGGCCCTTTGCTCCCTTTTTTGACTCTGCCCCGGGAACAAAGCTGCTCTCTGTCTTAATGAGGGCCGCAAGCAGAGGGGGATCTATTTTGTGCATGTTCCCGTATTTTATTATTTCTTCCCTGAACTTTAATGGATATACAAGTTTCAACAAACCTGGCACAATAAGAATTGACAGGTATAAAAGCAATACTGCCGCCAAGAGTCTGATGTATATGGTTTTTTTCTTCTTAGCCAAATATTATTCCCCCTTGGAAATAATACTGTTCCACAACTCTTCTATTTTTTTGCCCACAATTTCAATAGACTCGTTATTGTCAATTATAACATCTGCGTACTTTTTTCTGACATCATTGGTGAATTGGGAGTTTATCCTGTTTTCTGAATCCTTGTAATTAAATTCATCCCGTTCTGTCAGCCTTTTTATTTGGGTTTCCCTGTCCACTGTCACGACCCATACGCTGTCAGTGAATTTATGCAGGCCCATTTCAATAAGTATTGCCGCATCTACAACAATAACGTTCTCACCAGCCTCTTTCATCTCCCGGATTTTTTCCTTAACCCTTTTTATTATCTCTGGATGGGTAATGCTATTTAATAGCGACAGCTTGCTTTTATCCGAAAAAACAATATTGCCCAGCTTCCTCCTGTTTATCTCTCTCCCCGGCAGCAATATTCCTTCCCCGAAGCATTGAACTATTCTATTATATGCCGTTTCTCCTTTGACTACAACATCCCTTGCCAATACATCCACATCAATGACGGCGGCCCCAAGTTCTCTGAGCTTGGCGGAAACAGTGCTCTTACCGCTTGCTATTCCCCCGGTCAAACCTATAACCATGCAAATCACACCTAATCATAATAATCCGATGCAGCCGCTATTTTGCATCGTACCAGCTATCCCCGGCACCAATCTGAGCAATTACAGGCACCCTAAGCGCAACGGCATTTTCCATGCATTCCCTTACAATTTGCTTTACTTCTTCAAGCTCACTTCTGTAGGCATCGATAATAAGCTCGTCATGGACCTGAAGTATAAGCTTTGATTTCAGTTTTCTGTTTCTTAATTCGCTGTGCACCTTGACCATTGCCATTTTTATCAAATCGGCTGCGCTGCCCTGTATTGGTGTATTCATTGCTATTCTCTCCCCAAAATTTCTGTTCACTGCATTTCTTGATGATATTTCCGGAATATACCTTCTCCTGTTCATTATTGTCCTGACGTATCCGTCAGCCTTGGCAGCCTCAACTATATCAAGCATATACTGCTTCACCTTCGGATACCTTTCAAAATAGCTGTCAATATACTTCTTTGCTTCTTTTCTCTGTATTTTCAGATCCTGAGATAATCCATAATCGCTCATTCCGTATACTATTCCAAAATTGACCGCCTTAGCCCTTGCCCTCATTAAAGGGGTTACCTGAGAAAGCTCTATTCCGAACACCTCTGAAGCGGTCCTTGCATGAATGTCCTCGTTTCTGATAAAAGTGTCTATAAGCCCCTGGTCTTCCGATATATGCGCCAATATCCTAAGCTCTATCTGTGAATAGTCGGCATCTGCCAGAGTATAGTCCTTGTCCCGGGGCACAAATACCTTCCTTATCCGCCTCCCATTTTCCGTTTTTATGGGTATGTTCTGCAAATTGGGTTCCGTACTACTAAGCCTTCCTGTCGCAGTAATTGTCTGATTCAGCTTTGTATGTATTTTCCCGGTATCAGGGTTTATTATCCCAATAAGGCCATCTGCATATGTAGATTTTAGCTTCGTCAGGTGCCTGTATTCAAGGAGCTTCTCTATGATGGGGTGCTTCCCAAAAAGAGTTTCCAAAACCTCCACATCTGTTGAATAGCCGGTCTTAGTCTTCTTTACCGCAGTCAGCCCAAGCTTGTCGAATAGTATAGCCCCAAGCTGTTTTGTTGAATTTATATTGAATTCCTCCCCGGCATACCTGTATATATCTGCCGTCAGGACTTCAATCTGTTCCGCAAATTCGGCTGAAAGGGTTTTCAGCATATTTATATCCACATTAAAGCCCTCATGCTCCATATCGGCCAATACCGTGACCAAAGGCAGCTCAACAGTGTTATACAGCTCCATCATACCGTATTCCTCAAGCTTTCCTAAAAGCACAGGCTGAAGCTCTGAAACCGATTTTACCAAAGCCCCGTACTTTTGCACCTGCTCCGGGTCCATCCCCAGGTATTCCTGATCCAGATCCCTTATTCTATATGAACCTTTTGAAGGATCAAGGAGATAAGCTGCTATCATTGTATCAAAGCCTATCGTTGCCACATCAATTCCAAATTTTTTGAGGATCAGGATGTCCTGCTTAATGTCATGGCTTGCCTTAAGCACATCCGGGTCTTCCATAATTTCCTTTATCAGCTTGATATTGCCGTCATTTATTGAAAAATAGTATTGCTTTCCGTCAAAATCAATATATATGGTCCTCAGCAATTCTCCCATCTCTTCATCTATTTTGAAGGAAAAGCTGCCGTACCTTTTTATTTCACTGAGTAATTTATTTAGTTCATCATTTCCGTTTATCTCTTTCATATCTATTTCGAATGCCGCCTTTTTGGCATTTTTTGTATCGCTATATGAAACATCCCCCAACATTTTTTCAATGAGGCCCTTAAACCCCAGCTCCGAAAAAATATTGTACAGTCTCTCCCTGTCAGGCTCTTTCAATTCATAGTCCTTAAAGTCAAAATCTATAGGCGCATCCTTTACTATTGTCGCTAATTTTTTTGAAAAAATTGCTTTATCTGCATTGTTCGTTACATTCTCCCTTACTTTGTCCTTTTTTATTTCCGATACATTATCCAGGACATTTTCTACACTGCCAAATTGCTTAATAAGCTCCAATGCTGTCTTTTCTCCTACCCCGGGAACCCCCGGAATATTGTCCGAGGCATCTCCCATAAGCCCTTTAAGGTCTGTTATCTGAGCCGGTGCTATTCCATACACTTCTTTGAGCCTGGGAATATCATATTCCTCAGTTTCACTTATCCCCTTCCTGGTCATAAGAACGTGCACATTTTCGCTGATGAGCTGGAATGCATCCTTGTCTCCGGTTATTATCAAAGCGGGCATCCCCTTTTCATCGCACTTCCCTGCAACTGTCCCTATTATATCGTCCGCCTCGAACCCGTCTATCTCTGTCTGCTTTATATTCATAGCGGCCAGTACTTCCTTCAGGACCGGGATCTGTTCTGCCATTTCTTCAGCCATTTTGTGCCTTCCGGCCTTGTATTCTGCATATTCCAAATGCCTGAATGTCGGTGCCTTCCTGTCAAATGCAATTCCGATGTATTGGGGCTTGTATTCCTCCAGCACCCTGTTTATCATATTTATAAATCCATATATTACACTTGTATGGAAGCCCTTGGAGTTGGTAAGCTTGGGCATCGCATAAAATGCCCTGTGCATCAGGCTGTCCCCATCAATTATTATTAATCTGCCTTCTTCCATTATTTGCATCCTCCATGATTTATTTCAAAATACCGGGTATACATTTTAGGATAGACATCTGCTAATTATATTTCGAATATCCTAAAATATTTTCCTTGATTTATAGTACACCACTCATATATTATATACACTATTTCCACTTAAAAACAAAAAATCCTTTTAATTATACATATTAGAACCGACGTTAGTTAATTATATTTCAGATTTCCTAAAATGGCAGGCCTTCGGCAAAGCTATACATTGCCAAAAGGCCGATGTACAGTCACGCATATTATGCCTTGCCCATACACCGGCCTTTAATTTGAATATCTGTATCAAATTCTCGCAATGCATTGCACGCAAAATGCACAAGCCCTCATTGAAATATCCTTCTCAGCTATTAGCTGCTATAATTTCTTAAGTTTCCTTCTTTTCTTGAATATCATAAGTCCTACTGCTACGACTGCAACCGCAATAATTAGGTATGGGGCTGCCGTAACCAGAGCAATAACTGCATTCTCCAATCCTTTTACTATGCTGTTTACAGCTTTAACAAAGCCCTTGTATGCTTTTTCCCACATTCCCGGAACATCCATGCTTT
>CAYURW010000035.1:15748-24082 GCA_964447145.1 uncultured Clostridiaceae bacterium | reverse complement strand
CGGTAAGGGTGTGCATTTTGTATTAAACTCGTGTCCTTCTCCATAATTTCAGGTTAAAAAAGATGCCATGCGGTCAAAGCCGTATGGCATAAGACTTTCTTGGGGGTAAACACCCCATTTTTTCAACTTCAAATTTAAGGATGACATTGGGCATTTTCGATAATCTGGAGGGATTCGACCCCTTGTTTATATTCTAACGGATGAAATTATTGATATGTTTCTATGCTTGACAGCTGAGAAAATTTTGAGGACAACAAGCTGTTCCTGAAAAGCCGCATAGAGCTGAAGAGCAATCTTGTTGTCTGCAGGTTGCCGGTGGAGCATGACCTGACTCACCTTGACCGGATACAGGTTCAGATGGTGACGGCACAAAGGATTCCTTGAGGCCATCCGGCTGTCTGATAAGACTTAGACTTTCGCCATATAACTGAATATGGATTTTCAATAAAAAAATAACCGAACATGTTTTCAGTAATAAATTTTTTCAAATATGTTTACCAAGAACACTATCAAAAAAACTTTGATAATGCACTTGGCTTATAGTAAGAGAAACAAATACCCTGTTCCGACCATCAGTACATTGCTGATGCTGTGTATAAACATCGGATATATAATGCTTCGACTATCCTGGTATGCTTTGCCTAAAATAGTGCCTTGTGCAAACGCATAGAGCAGGCGGAAATAATCCGCTTCAACGAAAAACGGGAATAAAGACCATTTCATATGGGCAATTGCAAACAAGAAAGAGGCAATAATTGTTTCTAATGTAACGCCCCACTTAATTATTATGTTATTTCTCATCACATACACTAACATTGTAATGGGGAGCGCCCGATACAAAATCTCCTCTGCTGGTCCGCTTAAGAGCAATTGAAAGCCAAGCGTTCCTATAATATCGTTTTTGTTTAACGGAAAGTCATACACTGGCAATGAATGATTCATCAGCATAAGTATATGGACAATAAGTGTAACCCCTGCAAAAATAGTAGTGTACATTACCACATATTTGGTTCCCTTTTTCCTATCACCAAGGCCAAAACCGAAATCGGCATTAAACAGCTTACTCAGTATCAGAATTGTAACCAGGGCAAGGAGCATTTCCGTTATATGGTGAACAGAAATCCATGCATAGGCTTTACAGGGGTCAAATTTCTCATAGGAAAATATATCCGCAATGCCTCTCCCTAGCTTGCCTAGTACTTCCTGAAAAGTAAGCAGCAGTAAAATAACGGCACCATATAACAACACCTTTTCCCGGCCGACTTGTTTCCTTTCCATTTTCTTGATACCTCTACCTCCACGGCAGTCTCGCATTATTAAAAACCGCATATATTCATCGTCTACTTTCTCACTTAGACAAAATTCTCTTACTTGGTCATATTTTTTGAGATTCTCATTTTCATAACGATACAAATGCATTTACTCACCTTCCATAGCTACCGATATATCAATGAATATTCGTAAGCATTATTTTATTCTGTACGAATATTGATAAATACCTTACAACAATCCCCGGCCATTAACGTACTTTCTACAGCTATGCTTTCAGCATCGATTTTGCCTGTGGCAGTGATCATGGCTAACATAGGATCAAGACACCAGCCATTGCATGGGTTTGCTCCACCCATCTTCTTTGACAGCGCACAAAGCTTACATGAAGTCGCTGTGGCAACATAACCATTCTCAGTTTCCTTTACCGACCAATTTGCGCAGCCATAGACTTCTGAAAGCGTATAGAAGACGCCTTCAATGCTTTGAATGCCCAATTGCTGATTCAAATAGGGCGCTGTCTGTGTCTGCCTTTCTTTTCTTCTTTCAACAATTGTATCCAATGCATTTAGCTTCTCATAGGTGTTTACGGTCTCTGCAACAGATGCCGCATATGTATTCTGCAGCATAACGAGTCTTTTTTCAATTTCCATTTTTATCTCTCCTTATTAATATTATTATTTTAACGTTCGTTCGTCTTTTGCGAAATATAAGACGGCATTTTTTGCGTGCCGACTTATACTTATCTAAGGGTTTGCGTATTATCTACAACTTTGCAGAACAATGGATATCTCTTCCCTGATTTCATCCTCAGGCAGATACCGGTTTTTCACAACAATATTTTCGATCATAGTCTCTAGTAAATGCACCAATGTTCTCACTATCGCTTTTTCGTTATTAACACTCTTTGTATAGGGTTTGAGAATCTCGCGGTGCCTTGGAAGTATGCTCTTTTCCCACTCATCCATAAGTTTCATCAGTTCCTCGTCTCCATCGAACGAAAGGTACACCTTGATGCCAAGCCGATAAACTTGTTTATCGTGGTTGCTTAGGGCGTTTAGGTCATAAATGAACTTAGTATAAAAATCAATAATATTGTCGATTTTCAAGAGTGATGCCTGCTTATCTAAAAGATTAAAATATTCCTTCTTAATAATCTCGTCAAACAACTCTTTTTTATTTTTGTAGTAATAATATATCATAGGCAGAGAGCAGTTCACATCTCTAGCGATATTACGAATCGTTGTTCCATGATAACCATTGGTGTTGAAATGCTCAACTGCCACTTCCTTTATTCGTTTCCGTAAATCCTTTTCTGTCATAAGCATCATCCTTAACTTAACGTTCGTTAGTATTATATCATATTATATTTTGTATTGCAATAGGTTTGTGGAAATTTTAATCAAAATTTACCCCTTTATTTATAGTTCCCATTTCTCTATTGTTATGAAGGCATGGGCAATCAGAAGCGCCATTGGAGTCAAAAGGGCTGCCATAAGGCAGCCTTGCTCAAAGGGGCATAAGCCCTGTTTTACTCCGCTCAGCTTAGTAATAACTAAACAATAATGATGTCCTTGGTAGGTTAAGTGCCAGTCTGTCAACCTGTCAACTTATTAGTATGAAATCATAGAAAAAAAGCCTTCCAGGGATTTACTATCAAAAAAACATGCAATATGGTATAATATGGAACAAGATGTTGCTTGTTTGATGACAGGTAAGGAGATGATAGGTTGGCCAGACCTTGGAGGGAAGAAATCAAAGGTGGATACTATCATGTAATAGCGAGGGGAAACAATCGCGAGTATATATTTAATAAGGATATAGATAAAGGATATTTTCTTAAGCTCCTTAACGAAAGCAGACAGCCGATGCGCTATAAGTTGATCGGATACGTATTAATGGACAATCATTATCACTTACTAATTCAAACAATGGATATAAAATTACAAAAGATAATGCACCAGATTAATAATAAATACAGTAAGTATTTCAATGCCATATATGAAAGATGCGGGCATGTTTTTCAAGGAAGGTATAAGGCTTCCCTCATTAGAGACGAACGATACCTTATAAAGGTATTGGCATATATACACCAAAATCCTGTTAAAGCGGGCATGTGCAAAAGGATTGAGGATTATAAATGGAGCAGCGATAAGTTCTATAGAAAAAAGTTGAATGGGTTTATTGAGACAAGAACAATGATTGAAATTATAGAAAAGGGATTTAGTGACAGTAAAAAGAATTATAGGGAAATAATGGACGAGGTCGTGGAGACTGACTACGATACAATAAATGAAATCGGGGAAAAAGCATACGAAATAATGATGAAGAGTATTGCAAATACAGATAATAGGCCAAGCTTGGATGAAATATTGTCAGAGGCTATAGCGGATACTGAGATAGAAAAGTATATTATGAAAGGCACAAGAGAAAGCAAATACAAGGTATATAAGTTGAAATATGCAGAGAAAGCGCACGGATATGGATATACCCTAAGGGATATAGGCTTACATATCGGACAGTCAGGTAATTCAATATGGAAGCTCCTGCGCAACCAATAAGTTGATAAGTTGACAGACTGGCACCTTATTCTTGCTTTGCCAGCTCAATTCCCTTAGTTAAGTGTTTAATGTCATTATCCATGCGTGATATATTGAAAGTAAATTCCCGCCATTCCGTCACGAAACGGCGGGAACCCAAGATAATGATTAGAAGTAAGCGGGTTCATGCCAGAGATAGACTTCTGTACCGAGTCCCATTTCTTTGGCACGGTTGTATACCACATAATTGATGGCAATGTCCGTGGCGCAGATGCCGAGCGTCTCGTAGTAAATGGTGTCGGTGGGACTGGTTCGCAGCTTTTCCTGGCTGAGCAGGACGCGGCCTATGACTGCGATCTTTTCCTTGTCGAGCTTGCCTTCCATGGTCAGATCGGCAAACGGGAAACCCTTGTCCTCAAGACGGCCGACAAAATCCATACCGTACTTATTGAACGCAGTAAGCACCGTCTCCGGCTTGTAGTCCCAAATGGAGCCCGGAGAATGGAAGGAGCCCTTCTTAACCCATTCCGGCGGCACATATTCATCACCGACAGCGATGCCGGAGGTGCAAGTGTAGGCGATATCTGCGTCTGCTATGGCCTCGGGGCAGGAATTAACAATTTCAAACTTGTAGTCAAGCTTCTCCCAGCGCTGCGCGAAGGCTTCCGCCTTTTCCCGACGTAGATCATAAACACGGCAGGTTTTGATGTTGTGCATGACCTTGCTGGTGGCGAGAATGTGCGCGTCCTGGATTGGACCGCAGCCGATTAGGCCAAGGATCTCCGAATCCGGATTAGCGCCATACTCCGCACCGAGCGCACTGCCCGCACCGGTACGCTGGTCGCTGACAATTTTATCGTCCATCACACATATCGGCAGACCGGTGTCGTAGTTGTACAGCGTAAGCAGGCCATTGGAACGCGGCATGCCGTACTTGACCGGGTTGTCTGGGTTGGCAGGAATGCTCTTGACACCCGCAATCTGCATTTCCTCAGAATTGATAATTGCACCATGAATGCCAATCTTCCGACTACCGCCGAGCTTCTTGTCCCAAGTTACGCGCAGCAGATTAGCCTCGTTAATTTTGTCCTGAACCAGCCACTTGTTGACCTTGCGAACCTGCTCCAATACGAGATCCATGTCCCATGCGCCTGCTTTGATGACTTCTTCCTGAGAGAGCCATAATACTTTTACTTCTTTACTCATACAATATGCTCCTTTCCGACAATATATATTTATCTGTTGACAAAATACTAATGGTGGGTTAGTATTAGTAAAAATTAGATAACTAAAGGTTTTCTGTTTTCCCTGCTGGCATAAGCATAAACCGTGGAGTCACTCCATAGTCAATAGCTTTTTTCAAACTTTTAAAATTTTGTCATGCTCCTTGGAAATCTGTCTACAGCAATGTTTGCTGTAGAAAAAGAGGGGGAAGATTCATGGACAGTGTTACGATCGGCCGTCTGGCTGAACGGATAGGTATCTCCACCGATACCATTCGCTATTACCGGGACTTGGGCTTGCTGCACCCAAAACGATGTGAGAACGGGTATTTTGAATATATGCCGTCCGATGCACTAACCGTGCTCTATACGCGTGAATTGCGGGGGAATGATTTGCCACTGAAAACGATCCGGTCTTCCTTTGAGAATATGAAGCTGGATACGTACTATAATACTCTCAGCGAGAATGAGCGTCGGCTTTCGCACGATATAGAGATGATGCTGCTGGAGTTGGAGCGCATCAGGGAAACGCAAAAATACATCAGCTGCGGAATGCGTCTGCTTCGCGATGGGGTCACGGAGGTCTACGAAGGATCTGCACTTTTGATAGTGAAGGTTTTCACGACGGCAGTCTGATGGTCTGGACAGAGAATTTCCCTTTTTCGTATGTCGTCATAAAGATTTCTCTTGATGAGTTGCAACGGCGGCGAGGCGCTGATCCCTTTCTTATCTCCGTCGGTTGCGGGGCGTTGGATAAATATGTCCGCCGCCTCAATTTGCCGCTTGGAAAGTATGCGGTGCTACACCCTGCAGCTAATTATGTGCGAGCCTGCATTACACTGCGTGATCCCTTTTCTATTACATCAAACGATATTCGACCTCTCAGCGATTATGCGGCTGCGCACGCACTTCGTTTCACCGATTGTATCGGAGCTAGGCTGCTTTTCATTGAAGATTTTTACCGCTGTCCACTCTACTACTTTATGATCTGGGCTCGTGTTGACACAGCCTGAAATTTCGTTGTCTTCCTGCCAGAGAGTTATTGTATGAGTTTTTATTATATCATATGGGGCTATCTGAAAATAAGGGCTTGTGGGCATGTAAAAAAACATATAAATTGCAGTTTGTATGCAACCCATAATATGTAAATTTCATATATTGTCAAGTAATTATCGGCGGATGTCAAGGGCGTAGCTGAACGAAGCTCATTTTAACCTTTACATCCTCACTTATTCATCCCGATGTCCGCGGTCTGTATAGCATACTGCCTGTCTTCCGGTGAGGACGGGGTTTAGGACAGCGTTCAAAGGTTTTCTTCTTTAGCCAGCTAAATTGTTAGCAGACTTGCATCTCAGTATCCTTCCTGGATAGTTGTTAATCCATTTTCTATATTTTATCTTTTCTTTCATAGTCAAATTTTCTCTTAGCAATATCTCAATATTGTATCGTTCTCAATAACATTTAGTCTTATGCTGTACGCTTCATAATATATTTCAACTTTTTATCTGCTCAATAATATCGACCTCCTTTAGATTAAATGGTATTATTAAAATATGATTATAAGGATTACCAATATAAAGCTAATTGCAATAAACTGTCCTTAGTATATTTTATAGTCAGGTGATGAAGATTGTGATGAGAAGACGATTTGATTTGATATTAATTTTAATGCTTTTATTTATGTATCTACCTCCATTCCTAGTGCCGCAAGTTGACGCAGAGACTGAAACCATCCGTGTAGCGTTCAATTCTAACGTAATACCCTATCATTTCGTTGATAAGGATGGTAATTTTCAAGGCATGCATATCGACATGATGAATTGGATTGCCAGCCAAAAGAATCTACAAATTGTTTATGTCCCATATGGGACCAATAGTGAGTGCCTAAATGCGCTAAATAACAGTGCAGTAGATGTAATTCTTGGACATAAGACTAACGATAGCGCAGCGGCGAAGTTGCAATACACGAGTGAACTGTCTTCTTCCTCATTATGTTTAATTGTATCCAATGAGCTTGCAGTTACTCTTAGAGATGTAACAAATTATCGATCATATAGTGCTGTAATTGAATATGGTTCTGCCGCAAATTCTTACATGGGAAAGATGGGTATTCAGAGATATCTAGCCCAAGGAAATCAGCTTTCAGTGTTTGAATCACTTATCAGTGGACAAGCCGATATGGCGTTAGCGGTATACGATTGTAGCAACTATTTACTTAGGGAAGCCGGACTAAAGGACGAGTATACTATACTGCGCCGCTATATTTCCCCAGTTAGCTATGCTATGCTGGTTCGCCAGTCTGACATGGATATTTTTAATATGCTGGACTCCAGTCTGGCCGAAATGCGTGCAAGTGGCAACTATGAGAGTATATACAGGCAATGGCTGGTAGAAGACGAAAGGATTATAGATCCTAAGCTAATGCAAAAGATTACCATTATTGCTATTGGGATAGCTTGTGGAATTGCAATAATAATCTTATTTAGCTTTATTACTAATAGTATGCTGAAAAGAAAAGTAGCAGAAAAGACCAGGGAATTGTATAATGCGAATGTAGAGTTGGATAGGCGTATGATACAAATTCAAAGTGACAGCCGCATCCGTTATGGAATGATTGAGTATGCACCAAGCGGAATGGTATCCTTTGATACGGATTATCGTATTACATTAATGAACTATGCTGCGCTGCAGCTAGGTGGAGTAAGGGATAGTTGTGTCGGAAGCGATGTACGAACACTGGCTGTTTTTGGTGATATAATAAAGAATATTAAATATGATATATTTTCTCTAAAGAGCTATGTTGAAAAAGTCAGTCATCCAGTCACGATGGAGTTGGGTGATGGAGAGAAAAAGAAAAGCTATCGATATAATATCTATCGCTCCCGCGATGAAAGCGGTATAAATAGTGTGTTATTGAATGTTGAAGATGTGACCGGTGAAGAGCGTGAGAAACAGGAGTTATTTGACCTGGAAAAAAATCGTTCTCTCACCCATTTGGTAGCCGGTATAGCACATGAAATAAGAAATCCACTTATGGCTATTCGTACTGCTGCTTCTTTGATTAAAACCCAAGGAAATGATCCCGAGGTACAGGAGGCCTTTGTGAGATTCATACCAAACGAAGTAGATCGTATTAATCAATTAGTACAAGGGTTGATTAACTATGCACGGCCTGTTAAAGGTGAA
This sequence comes from uncultured Clostridiaceae bacterium, assembly GCA_964447145.1. Lineage (GTDB taxonomy): Bacteria > Bacillota > Clostridia > Lutisporales > Lutisporaceae > BRH-c25. The sequence continues at coordinate 15,864 of CAYURW010000035.1, read as the reverse complement.
AGTGAGAAGGTTAATCTTGCAACTGTCATAAGGGAATGCCTATATTTGATCAATGTTACAGCAAAACATGACAACACGCATTTTGAGATTGATTTGGACGATTCAGTAGAAATATA
>CAYURW010000035.1:0-15738 GCA_964447145.1 uncultured Clostridiaceae bacterium | reverse complement strand
TATGTCAATCGCGACAGGATAAAGCAATCCTTGATAAATATCATTATAAACAGTATTGAATCAATGGAGAAAAAAATTAAAAATGAACCAGATAAGTTATTGTTGATGACCATTAGTGTGCATAATGATACGAAATTTGCTTGGGTATGTATACATGATGAGGGTGAAGGGATGAGTGAATCCGATATAAAACGGTGTACGGAACCGTTTTATACTACAAAAACTGCAGGTACGGGACTGGGTCTTGCACTGGTCCAGCAGTTTATGGCAGAAAATGATGGGATACTGGAAATACGAAGCAAAGTTGGTTGTTATACTGAGATAATGTTGAAATTTGAAAGGTGTGATACAGATGAAACGCAAGATACTGATAATTGACGACGAGCTGAGCACATGTACATTACTCTCATTAGCATTAAAGCATGATTATGATGTCAGATACTCTACGACAGCGGAAGGCGGTATTGCTAAGATTGAAAGTGAAAGCTTTGATGTGGTATTGCTTGATTTAATAATAGGAAATAATGATGGTGTGGAAGTACTCAAACAAATCAAGAAATATGATGAAAGCATAGGAGTTATTGTAATGACTGCATTTGGCAGCATTAAGACTTCGGTTGATGCTATGAAAAAAGGTGCCTTCACATATCTGACCAAACCTTTGGATATAGAAGAACTACAGGTATATATTAAACAAGCATTAGCTGTGCGCCGTCTTAATGATGATGTGGGTTTTCTCTCTAATGAACTTAAGCTGCGCTTTCAATATAAGGAAATAATAGGTAATAGCCTTTGCATGCAACAGGTATACGATCTTATAGAAAAGCTGAAGAACGTAGACAGCAATGTTACTATTACAGGAGAGAGCGGAACCGGAAAAGAGTTGGTCGCGCGTGCTATACATTCTTCCGGCAAGCGCAGTGGAGAACGATTTGTGGTTATTAACTGTGCTGCTATTCCCGAGAATCTGTTGGAAGAGGAACTTTTTGGTCATAAGCGTGGCACTTTTACAGGTGCTACTAACGATAAAAAAGGCAAATTTGAGATTGCCGATCATGGTACAGTATTCCTTGATGAAATAGGTGATATGCCATTAGGACTGCAAAGCAAAGTACTTCGTGTAATACAAGAGAAGGAATTTACTGCATTGGGCAGCTCGGATGTTCGAAAGGTAGACGTGAGAATAATTGCTGCTACCAATAGAAACCTTTCGGATTTAATACGGGAAGGAAAGTTTCGAGAGGATTTATATTACCGCTTGAACGTAATGAATATCCATATGCCTGCGTTGCGCGAGCGTAAGGAAGACATACCGCTGCTTTGCAATCATTTTATCAAGCAGTTCAACCGTGAGCAAAATAAGTCTGTGCAAAGAATTTCTTCTGAGGCAAAGAAACTATTGCTTGCATACGACTATCCGGGAAACGTTCGACAACTTGCTAACATATTAGAATACGCAATGATTCTTTCTAATACTGAGGAGATAGGTATAGAGAATCTTCCATTGGAAGTTCAAGACAAATTGGTTCCTATGGTGCCACAATGTACATGGGCAAGTTTGCAGGATATGCTGTCAGGTATGTCTATTAGACAAATAGAGCGTATGGCAATAGAAGCGACATTGGAAAAAAATGGAGGGCGACGTGATTATACAGCGAAAGACTTAGGCATAAGTGTGCGTAGCTTGCAGAACAAGATGAAAGAATATCGATTATCGGATATATAATAAACATCCTTTGCAATAACGGCAATATTTGCGCATAATGTGTAAATATTGCCGTTATTTATCTCTGGTTCTATTTTATACAGACAAAAAAACACTAGAATCAACGAATAAAAGGATTGGCACGAATATTGCTCTATTATATTGTAAAATTATTTAGGGAGGTAAGAAAATGAGGATCAAAAGAACTCTGGTACTAATTCTTTGTGTTTGTATGGTTGTTATCTGTTTTACCGGCTGTTCCAATTCGGGAAATGCTGGTACAAGCAGCACTGTACCGGATACCACTGAAAATAAGGATGGAGCTGTAGTAGAAGATGCAAATACTGTTTATAAGAAGTCAATTACTATTGCTCCCGCTCTAGACTTCACCAGCATGGATGTTCAAAATGATTCTGGTGGAACTGCAAAAAGCGTTTATATGCTTGTGTTTAATACTCTTATTGAATATGACACCACTGAAAACAAATACATTCCGGGTCTTGCAGAATCTTGGAAACAAATTTCCGACACTACTTGGGAATTTAAACTCCGTCAAGGCGTCAAGTTTCATGATGGTAGCGATTTTACGGCAGAGGACGTAAAATTTACAATTGATCGTGGATTGCAGAAGAATGCAAGCAAGTCAAAGTTTTCTACTATAAAAGATGTAACTGTAATAGACGACTATACAGTTCAACTAAATCTTAAAACTCCTGATATGGATTTGGTTTACAAACTTTGTGAGCCTAACACAGTTATAATTTGTAAGAATGCTTTTGATACTCTTGAGGAAAGCAAAGCAAACCAGGTCGGTACCGGCCCATATATGTACAAAGAGTGGGTCCAGGGTGATTACCTTTCTCTGACTAGATTCGAAGATTACTGGGATAGTGCTAGAAAGACTGAGGAAATTATTATCAGATCTATACCTGAAGCGTCTTCACGTCTTATTGCATTACAGACTGGGGAAATTGACGTATGTGTTGATCCTCCTGTTATTGACCTGCATTATGTTTCAGAGGACAAGAATCTTAAGTTGTGGCAGATTCCCAGCAGTCTCATCCGTCATATCACACTTAACTTAAAAGTTAAACCCTTTGATAACCATCTTGTCCGCCAGGCTGTTGCACATGCGATTGATAGAGAAGCTATTTTAGCATTGGTTTATGAAGGTAATGCAACTCCCCATTACAACATCATGCATCCCATCAGTGAATTTTATACAGATGTAGACTACTATGAATTTGATCAAGCCAAATCCAAGGCTTTACTGGCTGAAGCCGGTTATCCAGATGGCTTTAAGACAGAAATTTACTCCGGCCCAAGCGCTGTACAAAAGGCTGTTGCTAACGTAGTTCAAGCACAGCTTCGGGAGGTTGGTATAGAAGCTGAGGTTAAATCGCTTGAAATTGCGACCTTCAATGCAGGCGTAGCTCCAGGTGGCACCTTCCCTATACAAGTTGACGGCTGGGGCGGACATACAATTGGCCCTGATAACGCGCTTCGAACTGAACATCATTCCAATGGCAGCGTAAATAGAAGTAACATAAAAGACGAAGCTGTTGACAAACTGATAGATGATGCTATTTCCGAAAACGATAATGAAAAGCGTAAAGAACTGTATGCAGAAGCACAACAACACATCGTTAGTAATTCCTACTGGATTCCTCTTGCTATTGAGCAGATAAATGTTGGCATTAAGTCGACTGTAAAGGGATTTGAAGTGCCTCATGGACTTTTCCATCATTGGCGTAATCTATATATCATAGAAGAATAATATTCATTCTATGTGAAATGGTTTTCACCGCTGTGTCAATTTGATACAGCGGTGAAAACTGAATTTTGGTTAATAACTGAGCTTTATCCTCATATTTATAGAACCAAGGAGGTCATGTATGTCTAGGTATGTTATAAAACGGCTGCTATTATTAATCCCCATAATGCTTGCAGTATCTTTTATTGTGTATTTTATAATTGATTTTGCTCCGGGTGATGTTGTCGATATCATTGCAGGGAATGAGATGTCTGAACAACATAAACAAATAATGCGTGAGGAAATGGGTCTTAATGATCCGCTGCCTTTTCGATACTTAAGATATATGGCAGGATTGCTGCGCGGAGATTTGGGCATATCATATGTTACTAATAAGGATGTTTTTGACGTGTATATGATGCGCTTGCCCGCAACGCTGCAATTGGCAACTGCATGTACTGTAGTTGCGTTATTGATAGCTATTCCGTTGGGTATAAATGCTGCTGTCCACCAGAATTCATGGATTGACAGTTGCAGCACGGTTTTGGGGCTTCTAGGTATATCAATACCAATTTTTTGGCTTGGTCTTATGATGATACTCGTTTTCTCCCTTAATTTAGGGTGGTTTCCATCAATCGGGAATGATTCACCTCTAAGCATAGTATTGCCTGCAGTCACGGTTGGAGTAGGTCAAGCTGCACTGATAATGCGCACTACACGTTCTTCCATGCTGGAGGTAATCCGTCAAGACTATTTGCGTACAGCTCGAGCAAAAGGTGCAAGTGAAAAAGCTGTAATCCGTAAGCATGCATTTAAAAATGCTCTTATTCCGATTTTGACTGTAATTGGCACTCAATATGGCGCTGCACTTGGTGGTGCTGTTGTGACAGAAACAGTTTTTGCATGGCCGGGTGTCGGACGGCTTATGGTTGACTCAATTAACAATCGTGATACCCAAATGGTTACAGGCGCAATAATTTTGACAACAATGCTTTCCAGTGTTGTAATTCTGCTTATTGACCTCGCCTATGCATTTGTAGATCCTAGAATCAAAGCGAGATATATGAAGCGAGGTGATAATCTTGGAAGAAAATAGCGTAATCTTCAATTCAGGTTTAACTGCATCTAAAAAATATAAAAAGCGAAGTCAAATTGCAGAAATATGGCATAACTTTAAGAAAAACAAAGGTGCTGTCCTCGGCTTAATTGTACTCGCTATAATTATTGTCACGTCTCTAATAGCTAATTCTGTAATCGATTATGAAACTAAGATCATTCGCCAGGTTGTATCTGAACGTTTGCAGGGTCCATCAACGAAACATTTTTTCGGAACAGATCAGTACGGTCGCGATATTTTTTTGCGTATTCTTTATGGTGCAAGATATTCATTAGCGATAGGGTTCTTATCTGTAATGGTATCTTTGGCAATTGGAGGTGTATTGGGAATTATTGCAGGCTATGTCGGCGGTGTCGTTGAAAATATCATTATGAGATTGTGTGACGTATTTTCTTCAATCCCTTCGTTATTGCTTGCTATCTGTATTTCTACTGCCTTTGGCGCCAGCACATTGGTGCTGATGTTTTCGGTTGGAATAGTAAGTGTTCCAGCATTTGCGCGTGTAGCACGTGCCGCTGTAATGACTGTTGTCGATAGCGAATATATTGAAGCCGCACGTGCAGCGGGTGCAACTAAAATGCGTATAATGTTCACTCATATTCTTCCCAACTCTCTTGCTCCGATAATAGTACAGGTTACCATGCGTGTCGGTTCTGCAATTACCACTGCTTCATCCTTGAGTTTTCTCGGTCTCGGTGTTCCCACTCCGGCACCTGAATGGGGCGGTATGCTTTCAGAGAGCAGAGCCTTCATACGCGATTATAGTTATATGACGATGTTTCCGGGTATTGCTATTGTAATAACAGTGCTGTCAATTAACTTAATTGGCGATGGTCTGCGTGATGCGATGGATCCAAAACTGAAGAGATAGGAAGGATTTATTATGAATGATAAAAATTTGGTTCTCAATATTGAAAACCTTGTTGTACATTATGAAACAGAATATGGTACAGTAAAAGCGGTCAACGGTATCGATTTAAAACTGGAGAAAAAACGTTCAATTGGATTGGTTGGTGAAACAGGTGCAGGCAAAACAACTACTGCCCTTGCCATACTGCGCCTCGTTCCTGACCCTCCGGGGGTCATTAAGAGTGGATTAATTATGCTTGATGGTGAGAATATTCTAAAAAAGAATACCAAAGAATTGGAAGAGATTCGAGGAAAGGATGTCTCAATGATTTTCCAGGATCCTATGACTGCACTGAATCCTGTTTTCACAGTAGGCGAGCAGATTGCAGAAAGCATTTTGCTTCATGAGGATGTATCCAAATCAGAAGCAGATGATAGAGCAAAGGAAATGTTAGAGCTTGCCGGAATACCAGGTCATCGAGCAAACGATTATCCGCATCAGTTTTCGGGTGGCATGAAACAACGAGTAGTTATTGCTATAGCTCTTGCTTGTCATACCAAGCTATTGATTGCAGATGAACCTACTACAGCGTTAGACGTAACAATACAGGCACAAGTGCTTGAGCTTATGAATAACCTTAAGGAAAAATACCAAACTTCTCTTTTAATGATAACTCATGATTTAGGTATTGTAGCAGAAATTTGTGATGAGGTTGCAGTCATGTATGCAGGGAGGATTGTTGAAAAGGGTACCCTCAAGGATGTATTTAACAAGACCAAGCATCCTTATACCGAAGGTTTATTCAATTCTTTGCCAAATATTAATGATCGTAAAGCCAAATTAAAGCCTATTCCAGGCTTAATGCCTGATCCCACCAATCTGCCTATTGGATGCTCATTCTCCACCAGATGTACTTATGCAACTGATATATGTCGTGAGAAGAAGCCTAATCCTAGATGGATTAATGATACGCATATGGTGGAATGCTTTGCTTATGACGATCCTGCGTTCCACATTATGAGGAGGGAAAAATAGTGGCTGAAAATTTGGTTGAAGTAAAAAATTTAAAAAAGTGCTTTAATACATCCCGTGGAATACTCCATGCGGTGGATGGTGCGAGTTTTAATATTGAGGAAGGTCAAACACTTGGCATAGTTGGCGAATCCGGATGTGGAAAGTCTACTACAGGAAGAGCGATACTTCGTCTTATTGAGCCGACCTCCGGTGAAGTATATTTTAAGGGGCGCGATGTAATTAAATATAATGAGCTTGAACTCCGTAAGGCAAGAAAGGAAATGCAGATTATTTTTCAAGACCCATTCTCTTCGCTGGATCCTCGAAAAACGGTAAGCCAAATTATCAGTGAGCCTATAAAAATTCATAATCTCATACCCAATAATAAGGAAAGAGAATCCCGAGTTTTGGAGTTGATGAAGACAGTTGGTCTTGCAGATAGACTCTTCAATACATATCCTCACGAATTGGACGGCGGACGCAGGCAACGTATAGGTATTGCACGCGCACTTTCAGTAAATCCAAAATTTATAGTCTGCGATGAGCCAGTTTCTGCGCTAGATGTTTCCATACAGGCACAGATACTTAATTTGCTAAAAGAATTGCAGGAAAAGCTAAATCTTACATACATGTTTATTACCCATGATCTATCTGTAGTTAATCATTTCTCGGATCATATTGCTGTTATGTATTTGGGTAAACTTGTAGAGAAGGCACCTGCTGAAGAATTATTTGCACACCCGATGCATCCTTATACGCAAGCGTTGCTTTCTGCTATACCTGTACCAGAGCTAGGCGAGCGAAAGAAGCGTATAATTCTTAAGGGAGAGGTTATATCTCCGATCGACATGCCGGAAGAGTGCAGATTTGCTAAAAGATGCCTATACACATGCAACACTTGCACCGACCATATACCGGAGTTGAGGGAAGTAACTCCGAATCATTTTGTAGCTTGCGAGTTTCCACTGGGAGTGAAATAAGAATTATGACACCGTGAGAAAAGCTAATAGGCTGTTTCCTGATAAAAACAATTATGCGTGAGAGGAAATGAGTAATAAAATGAGCGATAAAGCAATCAAATTTACCTATCTATCACAAGAGGAATTGGTTGAAGCTGGTGCATTTAATATGAAAATGGCTATTAAAGCGTTGCAGCAAGGATTACTTAAATTCAAAGAAAATCGTATCATATTTCCAGATAAAATAGTTCAGATATTCAACGAAGAAACACAGGAAAGAATCAATTGCTTACCGGCCACTCTCTTAGATGAAAAAATCTGCGGCGTTAAGTGGGTATCCTGCTTCCCTCCCAACCCTGTTAGGTTTGGCACGCAGAATCTTTCTGCAATAATTATACTATCAAACATTATTAATGGTTACCCCATCTGTGTAATGGACGGTACGCTGTGTTCCAATATGCGTGTTGCAGCTATGGGCGCAGCAGCAGCAGATAAATTGGCCAGGAAAGATGTAGAGAGTATTGGATTTATTGGCGCCGGTGAGCAAGCAAAGATGCATCTGCTTGGTATGAAATCCGTGCGTCCATATTTGAAGATTTGTAAGGTTGCCTCCAAATATCCCGCAGAGGAAAAGAATTTTATTTATAGCTTGCAGAAGATACTTCCTGATATGAAATTTGTTGCTTGCGATACTGTAATGGAAAAGGCGATTTATGATTCTGATATTATAGTTACAGCAACCAGTGCGCAAGCACCGTTACTCAAGGCAGATTGGATCAAAAACGGTGCATTTTACAGCCATATTGGGGGTTGGGAAGACGAGTACAAAGTGGTTCAAATGGCAGACAAGATAATATGTGACGATTGGAATACTGTAAAGCATCGTACACAGACCGTAAGCCGCTGCTATAAGGATGGTATTATAAAAGATGAAGATATCTATGGCAACATTGTTGATATTTTAGATGGAACAAAACCTGGAAGAGAAAATGATAATGAATTCATCTATTTTGATGCTGTCGGTTTAGCTTATGTCGATGTATCCATTGCATATGCAATGTATAAACACGCAGTAAATCAAGGCTTTGGTAAAGAGCTTGCACTGCAGGAAGACATGATCTTTGATAAGGATCTGGAAGGTAAAATAGTAGTATAATCTATTATGAGAGTCACATACTATATCAGGACTTTCATAACACGCCGGAGGACTTCAACAGAAGTTCAAGATATAGTCATCACCATTGGAAACAATGGATAAAGGCGTCCCCTCGCCTCCACCAAAAATATTATTTGAGTTTACATACAGGCACTGTATTTAATGAGCAAACGAATGCAGTGCTTTTTGCAATGCTGATAAAATGAGTAATCAAAACGAAAAAGGTGGATAATATGTAATGAATTAGTTAGTTATGATATAATTATATATGATTTATTCAAATAAATCTTTAAGAACACAGGTGATAGCTATGAATTTGGATATAATTAAAAATAAACTGATAGATAAAGCATCCGCTTTCATTGTCATCCTTTTTGGGTCGGCTGCATCCGGTAAAATGAGAAATGACAGTGATATTGACATAGCCTTTTTATCAGATGGAAATCTGAGTGAATATGAGGTATTCAATATTGCGCAGGAATTGAGCAATGAATTAGGCAGGGATGTAGACCTGATTGATATGAGCAAAGCGTCAACGGTTTTTAAGGCAAATATCCTCGGGACAGGAAAAATTATATATTCAGCCGATGAAAATAAAAAACATGAGTTTCAGATAAGAACCTTCAAGGAATATTGTATGCTTAACGAGGAACGAAAAGAAATCCTGGATAAAGTACGGGAAAGGGGTACAATATATGCAGAGTGATGTAATATTAAACAAAGCTGCTATAATTGAAAGGTGCATTAAGCGCATAAATGAAGAATATGAAGGAAATCCGGATAATCTTAATAACTCCACAAAGCAGGATTCTATTATTCTAAATATTCAAAGGGCTGCGGAAGCTTGTATTGATATGGCTATGCACATTGTTGCTGAAAGGTCTTATGGTATTCCCCAAAATAGCAGGGATGCATTTGATTTGCTTCAGACAAACGGGTTTATTAATGCTGAACTGAGCGGCAAACTTAAAGCTATGGTAGGCTTTAGAAATATTGCCGTGCATGATTATCAGAACATAAATATACAAATAGTAAGAAAAGTGATTGAAATACATATTGATGATATTAAAGAGTTTTCCTCTATTGTTATGAAGGCATAGGCAATCAGCAGCGCCATTGGAGACAGTGGGGCTGCCATAAGGCAGCCTTGCTCCAAGGGGCATAGGCCCTGATTTACGCCGCAGCAGCTTAGTAATAATTAAACAATAATGATGTCCTTGGTAACATTATTGAGTATTTCTGCCTTACCGTTTTCTACCAGAACTATATTTTCAACTCTCATGCCGAATTTTCCGGAAATATATATTCCAGGCTCTATGCTGAAGCACATTCCATTTTGGAGGATCTGCTTGTTACCGGTTCTTATGTACGGACCTTCATGGACAGCAATACCTATACCATGGCCTGTTCTGTTGAGGAAGTAATCTCCGTAGCCTGCTTTTTTAATTACATTACGTGCAGCCATATCCACTTCTTCAGCAGGGATCCCTTCTCTAACGGTCATTTCACCTGTAGTTGTTGCTTTTACACAGATATCGAATATCTTTCTTTGTTCTTCCGTGGGTTCACCTACGAAAATCGTTCTCGAAATATCGGAGCAGTAGCCTTTATACCTGCAGCCGGTATCGATTATTATTATATCCTGTTCCTGTATGACCCTACTATCCCCATTATAATGAGGTTTCGAAGTATTAGGTCCCGAAGCCACTATGGGGGAGAAAGACAAACTTACACCATTTTTGGCATAGAGCTCTTCCAGCTTTTTTACAATATCTCTTTCTGTTAAGCCCGGCTTTATAAACTTTATTGTTTCTTCAACTACTTCGTCAGCAATCCTTGCTGCTTTTCTCATACAATCCTTTTCTTCTTCGGTTTTTCGGATTCTGACATCTTCCAGTATACTGTTTCCATTTATGAATTTTACGTCTAAATAGTTTCCTATGTCCAGCATATTTATAGCCACTATTCCGTCATTTACCGCAATGATTTTTCCTTCAAGGCCATACTTTTTATTGGCTTTCTCGATTGCGGACAGGAAACCGTCTGTATCGCTCCATACAAATATGTCCTCCTTTTCTCCTAAGAGCTCTCGGGTTTCTTCATAGTATATTTCCGGAGATATGTAAAAATGCCTCTTATCTTTTAGTATAAACAGCGCTTTGAACCTTTCATCCGGATGAGGATTGATTCCCGTCAAATATTCGAGGCCGGAGGAAGGACCAACCATATGAATATCTGCTTTAATACTTGACATGAGCCCTACAATTTTTTCTAACTGTTTCTCTAATTGCATAATTTCAACCCCTTACAATTTATTTGTATTGCTACAAACCGTAGCTAATGCCGGCTATTTATGTAAAAAACAAACTAGCCGTTGCTCTTAGGAAATAGCACATAATGCTAATTTCATTATAGTACTCTTCATAGCCGAATTACAATAATAATAAGTGCCAGGCACCAAACTTATCCACTTACAAAACGAAGAGTGGTTGCCTTCTAAATGCTGATATCAACGGAGCTTTGAATACCTTCTAAATGCTGATATCAACGGAGCTTTGAATATTCGGAATAAAAGTAATGTTGTGTGCCTTGAGGAACTATACAGCAGTGTAGCCACCTTATCAAATATGCATTAGCATTTTAGGTGGAAGAGGAATTTACTGACTTTCTTTGTACAAACTCACATTTATTTAATTGACTGGTAAATTATGCTATGGTATGATACTTAATGATTGATTAAACATACTTTTACATATAGGCTGCAGCAGAGTTGTCTACTGAAACAAAAATCGGGGAGGGACTCATTGAGTGAAGAAAATTGCATTGATTCTGACTATAATAATTATTGTATTAAGTATACCATCATTTGCATCGGCATCAGAGCCTCAAGCCGTTGCAGGTTTTATTAGTAAGGACAATACGGCGGAGGGAGACAAGGGCGGGAGTAGTTCAATAAACAACGACAACAAAGAAAGTATGCCTAAAATAGTCGTAATTAATGCTAGCGAAGATCTTATTTCTATAAGCTTTGCTGAAAGTAGAAGAAGTCATAAATTGGGTATAAAAACTCCGGCTGAGTTACCCGAAATTATAAAAGATCAGCTTGTTATACCTATAGAACCGCTTGCTACAATATTTAACGGAGCATATTCGCTGGATATTGCAAATAAGAAAGCAAAACTGACAATAGATGATACCTTATTCGAATTTACTCTATATCAAAAGGATGTATTAATTAATGGGGTTCCCGGGGAAATGGAATATGAGGCAAGACTGGATCAAGGGATAGTGAGAGTGCCAGCAAGGGTATTCGTAGATAGATTAAATACGTATGAAGTAAAAATATTATTCAATGAGTCAGTAATGCTGATAAAAAAGAAAGAAGAGTCTGGTGATTACACTGATCCTTCCATACATTTATCAAATGATAAGTATAGAAATATTCCGGCGGAGGTAGATGCTGTTGCAGATAATATAATTGCTAAAATATCCAAACCGGGAATGAGCGAATATGATAAAGTTTTAGCAGTAAACAGATATATTGTAGAAAACACAGAATACGGTGATGATATCGAGACGGTGTATGATGTTCTGATTAGAAACACCGGTACTTGCGGGCATTATTCACTGGCAACAGGAATATTACTGACTAAGATGGGTGTGGAAGTTTATGAAATTAGTGGATACGCAGGTATTGACGGTTTGGGGGATTTTGATGAATATGAATATGGAAAGTATTCAAACCATGGGCATACATGGAATATAGTTAAAATCGGAGGGCAATTTTATCATTTGGATACTACATGGAATGATCCAACAGACGAAGTACAAACAACAAAGTATATATATGGTTATTTTTTATTGTCAGATAATCAAATACAGTTTGACCACATCTGGAGAAAATCCTCTTACCCAAAATGTACAAATGAGTATAATGCTGAGCTAATTGATAAAGTTAGTAGACAAGGATACGTACCGATTACAGGAAGAATACAAATGGATGGGAATAAGATTGCAAAGGAAGATATTTATCTTAGATTTTCTGCTGTTAATGATCAACTGTTATTTCACAGGATACTTATGATAGAAAAAGGGAAAAGTGAAGCAAGGTTTATGCTGATACCTGAAAAAAAGTGCATCATGGAAACGGCAATTGTTTCTTTTAGTATGGAGGACTTGCTTAATCATAAGACAGCAGAAAAGTACAAGCTGGAAGTGCAAAAAATCGGGAACAGCTATAATATAACAGTGAAAAGTGAAGACATCACGGAGGTTAAATGCAAGCTAGTACTTCCTGAACCTGCAAAGGTAAAACAAAGGATGATAATCCGTGAAAATACAATGACACCTAGGGGAAATGGACATACTATTATAGGGGAAGATACTGCATATGCGGATTTTATTCCCGGGGCAACGGAAGCGGAAGCGGTTCTTAAATGTGTAATTCCCAAAGGAAAGCATTGGTATAATCTGAATTTTAGCGGCAATAATAATAATCTGTATTTGAATGAAAAGGGTGAACTGGTTACGGATTTTCAAAGAATTGACGGGATTAGGCACCCTCTAAATGATTTGATTGTTAAAGTACCAAGGGAGTTTATAGTAGAACCAGCTAAGCAGATTAATGAAAGTTTTGGATTAACGGATACCCAATTGGGGGAAATTAAAACAGCCTTTATAGAGGCCCATATTGGGGAGCATAAGAAGTTAGCCGCTCTTAAGAATACAGGGGATGCAAGATTAATCGAAAAAACTCCTCCTGTAGAAGTGGATGGAATAGAAAGGATATATTATTCCGAGGAATTATCTTCGGGCGTTCAAATATTTAGATCATATAGCCAAGAAAAAGGTTCCAAAGTTTTGGAATATTCAATTACTGCTAACAGAGTAGAAATTACTGAGGGAAATTACCTTGAATTGTATAACACAATTAACGAGTATTTACGGGAATTAGTAGGGGCTGAAAAGCTAATCCCACCTACGATATATATTGGTGGAGAAGGTGTGATAGCGAATGACTCTATTACAAACAAAGATCTCTATGCCAGAATGATCAAAGGGTATGCAAGTATGTATTCTATTTACGAAAAGGAAAATGTAATATACAGACTTAATATGGGAGGACGCGCATCATCGGAGACTGCAGTTTTTGGAATAGGTATAAAAATATCCCATGAGTAAGAATAAGTGCCAGGCACCAAACTTATCCACTTATTGGAATTAAGTGGCATCTTTGTAAATGCAACTTGCCGGCATCTCTTTCAGTTCAGTCTCAGCTTCTTTAACGTTTCCACCTTATTATTTTCGTAGTTTACAATATCCAAATAAGCAATTCTTCCTGAAATTTTAATATTCATGCTATTTATTTCATCAACAAGTTTCTTGCAAACCCATTTATCCTTGGAATTACCAATTCCTATGTGTGATACAAATTGAATTTCTAACATTAACGTTTTTGTTATTTTCCCTGAATACAATTTATCATGAAGCTTTATAATATCACTATTCCCTTGATCTGGTGTTAAAAAGACATGCCAATAATCACTAAATGAATCCTTATTAATAATTGCAGATTTAATCTCGAAATCAATTATTTTAACATTCTTTGATTTTTCTTCCATTTCTTTTACAAAGTCTTTTATGCCAAAACCAAATGTCGGAAAAACAATCGTGAAATGAGGCTCTACAACTTTATAATAAAGTTCATCATTTTTTTCCCGAAACTCCTGAATCCAATTATAATCACTTGTTGAAAACTCTGGGTGTGCTAATACTAATAGTGGCATTATTCTCACTCCTTATTTGTTCTAAAACATTCTTCCAATAAGAACAGCTATTTTATAATCTAAGATTAAGACGACAACATTAATTAGAATTATTGCAATTGAGCTTTTGCTAAGCCTTGAATTTGTTTTACATGTCATGAGTTCGACTGCTATATTCACTAAGGGCACTATTAGCAGACAGATGATGATTCCGTACAAATTTACCATTAAATGCTTATCAATTATCCCCAAATATGATATAGATATGACAATCAAGGGTATAAATACTATAAGGTTTAACAGGAATCTCATAATGTTAATAAATCTCATTTTATGGTCCTACTCTCTTAAAATATTTATCATGAAGCTTAATAATATCGCTATTCCCTTGGTCTGGTGTTAAAATATTTATCCCATTGTCGCTTTAGGAATCACGTAAACGCCCTTCTATATTGCTAGCGCTGTACAAAACATTTGTAATAATTACTCGATCTTCTCGGATATGGAAGAATACAGAAGAATTATCAACAAGTATTTGCCTGAGCTCAAACGCATATTCCTCTTCTGTTTCCATTAGTTTAACACGTTCCGGAAACGTATCAAGAGTTTCGATTGCGTAAGCTATTCTGTTATACTGTTCCATTGCCACTTTAGGTGATTGAAGTTGCACAGCGATATAATCATAAATTTCTTCCATGTCGCAAAGCGCTTTGTCCGTAATCTGAACCCTGTACTGCTTCATGCGCGTGTCTCCCGAAATCTCTGAAAGGCGGCAGAGGCATCCTGCACATTACCTTTTTCGATATCTCTATATCCTTCCTTTAACCTAGCATGAATATCATCGATTGTCATCAAATCTGCGTTTACGGATACAGGTACTTTCGGCAGAGTTATAGTAAAAGGTATTCCACCAATCATCGCAATCTGTTTCAGATAAATATCTATTGCTGTGGACATAGGCATGCCGAGTTGCGAAAGGATCTCCTCAGCTCTTCTTTTTACGTCAGGATTAACTCTCAAATTTAAAGTCGTAGTTTTATCCATTTTAATCATCTCCCTTTAATAACATTGTAACGCAAACGTCGTTACGTTGCAATGAAGGGTTTGTTTATTATAAGTCTTCCTTATGTTTCCGCATAAGAGTCTAGGGTGCGCTCATAACGCCTTAATACTGTTTGCCGAGATACTGTCACGCGTGTGCATTACTATATGAAGTTGTTCGTCCCGCACAGCTTTAAATATCACTTCTTCACTTTCCTTAATCTTAACTCCTCATTTTCTTCAATAGGATATTGGTTTATAATTCCTCTCAATATTTTTGCTCTAGCTTTTAAATCTTCTTTACAGAAATCGCGCCAGAAAGTCCATACCGAGCTTGCCGGGCTTTAGCCGTGGGATGAATGGCGATTGCGTAGCAAA